>DATAQX010000394.1:0-9302 GCA_036264455.1 Silvibacterium sp.
GGCTGGACTGCCCTTGCTCGTTACCGATCTGCCGACTCATCCTCCGGAGATCAGCTACGTCATCGACGGCGAGAATGGTCGTGTAGCGCGGCATGAGGCGGAGGCATTCGCAGCATCTATCGTGGAAACTCTGTCAGATCCAGGCGCGATGGAGCGCCTGCGCAGAGGAGCCAGGGAATCGAGCGCGAGATATACGATCGAGGCGATGGTAGACAATTACAGCAGGGGAATCAAACAGTGCCTCGCCCTTTACGGGTTCTCGCCAGTCCTGGATGCGGCTAAGCTCCCTGTGCCGAAGGCAGAGAGCCGTTAACTCCAGGCTATCGGAATCGCCGCTTCTTTATTAAGCTCATACAAGAGCAATAGCCAAAAAAGTCCAGATCAATCTCTTATAACGATAAGCCGCACATCCAGAAAAGCCATAACAAGGAGACGGGATGAAGATAAGTGTTTTTGGATTGGGATACGTGGGCTGCGTCTCGGCAGCTTGTCTTGCGCAGGACGGTCATCAGGTGGTGGGTGTTGACGTTGATGCGCGAAAGGTATCTTCGATCGCGAACGGACTTGCACCGTTCTTTGAGCCCGGACTCGAAAAGCTGCTGGGCGAGGCAAGGGACAGCGGACGCCTGAGCGCGACCACCAGCGAAGTCGAAGCAATCGACGCGACAGATGCAGCCTTGATCTGCGTTGGAACACCTTCGGAGCGCACGGGCGAGATTAAGCTTGATGCTTTGCGTGGAGTTCTCACCTCCATCGGAGCAGCCCTTCGCGACAGAAGCGCGCCTTTCGTCGTCATCCTGCGAAGCACTGTGCTGCCTCATGTCGTCGAAGGAGAATTGATGCCTCTTCTTGAACGCGCGTCTGGCAAGCGTCTGGGCGGGGGACTGCATTTTGCCTATAACCCTGAGTTCCTCCGTGAAGGGACAGCCATACGCGACTTTTACGAAGCGCCCATGGTGGTGATCGGTCACAACGATACCTGGGCGGCCGAACAGGTTGCGGAGCTTTACTCCGAGGTCGCGGCGCCGATCGTTTATACCGACATCGCTACCGCATGCATGGTGAAGTATGTATGCAATGTATTTCATGCATTGAAGGTGTCATTCGCGAATGAGATCGGCCAGCTTAGTGAATCCCTGAATGTCGATGGACGTCGCGTCATGGAAATCGTCTGCATGGATAAGAAACTGAATATCTCCCCCATGTATCTCAAGCCGGGATTCGCATTCGGTGGATCATGCCTGCCAAAAGATCTGCGGGCAGTCGTTGCCGAGTCGCGCCGGCGCGGACTTGCATCGCCGGTTATCCAGGGCATTCTTCCCAGCAACAAAGCCCATCTCGAGAACTGCATCGATCTTGTGTTGAGCACGGGCGAGAAGTCGATCGGCCTCTTTGGTCTGACGTTTAAAGAAGGCACAGACGACCTGCGGGAGAGCCCGGCAGTCGAGCTCGCCGAGACGCTGCTGGGGAAGGGAATCCGGCTGAGCATTTATGAGCCTGCTATCTCGCATGAAACCATTCACGGCGCCAATCTCGCTTTCGTCGAAAAGAATATCCCGCACATCTGGAAACTGTTAACGCCTGATTTGTCCGACCTGTTAAAGAGCGATGTTATTGTCCTGCTCAAGAAAATAAACGACTCTGAGAGAGCGGTCCTGCAGACGCTGGGACCAGAGAAGACATGCATTGATTTTGCGAATGCGCTCTCCGAAGGCGAGCTGGGAGCCAGAACTGTGATCTCAGGGCTTCCGCACCCGGAGATGGTCTTAGGTTGAGCCGTCTCATAAGCTGACGGCGCGTCCAGATACTGGCGGCCGAGGAGAATGTGAACGAGATCTGACTGGCCATCTGAGCATCGTCAGTCAGCTTGTATCAAAACAGGCCGTATCTTCTTGGCGGAGCATCCATCGTTGGTCGGGGTGCATCGCGCAGTTCTGCCCTCTGACGAACCAACAGAGACAGGCGATCCTGCTCAAAAGAACCACCTGTCAAAGTTCAGTTGCACTTAGCCGGCGAGATCATCCCGGCGAATTCATCGACAGCTCCGGCTGAGATCCAATCTCCTCGGGCCGTATCGCGGCCTTTTCATATCAGTTTCTTAAGTCCACAAGACTGATACCAGCCAGGCACGGTTTATGTGTCCGGCAATTCCTGCCTCCTGACGCATCGATAGCGTCGCCCTCCCGATCGCAATCGCCCTTCAAGTTTGCCACCTCACATTTCCTCTGTGTAAAAAATAGCCGTTTCAAGGAAACGGCGGGGCATTCTTGCGCTCATTTCTACATTCAAAACTTTAGTAACATGCATAACTTACGATATTTTGACGATTAGTGGAACTTAGAAGAAGTTATCATAATAGTTATCTGTGCAGTGAGGATGCCTGTTACAGCTTAGGCGGCATTCGACGCGAAATACAAATCTATTGAGGAGGCTAGTATGTCCATGATCAAGGTTTCATCTCTGCTATTACTTGTCGTTGCTCTTGCATGCTCGACCGCAGGTGCGTCGGGGCAAACAAGTGGTACAGATGTATACTATGCGACGAATTACTCCGGTGCGGATGCCAGCATAAAGATTAACGCCTGTATCGCGGCAGTGATTTCTGCGGGCGGTGGCGTATGCGATGCCAGCGGACTTGGCGGGACACAGACAATGTCGCAGGAGATTCGGCTGGGCAATTCGACGAGTGTCAGCGGGCGTATCGGCGTCACCCTGCTCCTGCCGGAGACTGCAACGTGGTTCTGGCATCTGACCGACGGTTCCAGCTGCGGCATCCGCCAATACAGCAGTACGTCGCTTCTGGGCCATCAACCGGCAGGCGGCGGAAATCGCATGGTTCTGGCTGCGGCGTCCGGGGCGCAGATGGACGCGATCTACTGCACCGATATTGCCGCCACCCCCACCGACTACGTGCGCGCTGAAGGTTTTGCGGTCTGGAATAACCAGCCGGGTAGCATCTTCGCAAACGGAGTCATGCACGTCCGCAATGTAGTCGATCAGAGCCGCTATGTCGGCATCTTTGCGGAAAACTATTACGGCGACGTGTGGCACGTGGATAGCGCCTGTTGCGGTGCAACCTTTGACGAGATCCAGGGCACGAGTAACGGCACGACAAGTCTTTCTAATGGATCCGATGGCGGCGTCCCTCTTACTCTTGGACCCGGCAAAGTGGATGGAGTGTCGTTCCACAACTCTGGATTCAACGCGCCGGGAATTGGCTCTCCGGACATCACGATGACAGGCGAGTCTGCAGTGTCGGGTGTCAATTTCTATAACACATATATGGAAGGCAATGGCACAGTCGACAACTCGACGCCTATGGTTTACATTGGGCCTTACGTTGGTCCGATTCACTTCTTCGGCGGCCTTGCGAATACAGAGCAGACGACGCTCTCGGGTACCAAGAGTGTCTTTGAGAATCATGGATTCTATCTTGATGTTCCCGCATTCGAGGCGGTAAATACAACATTCGGTATCAACGACGTCATGGTTGGAGTAAAGGTCGCCGTGTGGGACTTCTCCGGTAATCTGGGCACGATTCCTTCCTATCAGACACAGCACCCCCAGGTAATCCGTTCTTTGCATGAACGGTGAGGACGTCGAGTCCTCAGCAGTGTGTACCCACTCCCAGCTAAGGCCTGTTAACAGGCCTCAGCTGAAGGTACCCCGGCACGTGCTAGCCGAGGTTGCTGTGTGACCGTTCGCCGTTGTACTCCTTCTTCCAGCATGCAATCTTGATGTGAGCGTCGAACACGGACCAGCCTGGCGAATTTGCTCAAATATAGATGAACAATGAAATGCCGCATGTAGCCGGCAAAGGGTATACTGATCGCACGCTGGAAGCATCTCACAACCTACTGTGTCTACTAGAATGGGAGAAACGCGCCACTGCAGCGGAGCCCAAGCTGTAGACCGGAACCGCAAAGCTAGTTATGAAGACCACTTCTAGCTAACAGGTAGAGAATCATATTTTTGCGCCCAGGATGGAGCAGAGGTGTACATGCTAGGTCAACTGAGAAATAAGGTCTCGCATCAATTGGCACGTTGGAAATATGCGCCTGACATCGAAACGGAACAATCGTCCGCATTACTCAGGCTTGGATCCGGATACGGAGGATGGAAGTTCGAACAATCCTCCGATCTGCACAATTCGACGATCGTAAGCTGTGGCCTCGGCGAAGATGCCAGCTTCGATATCGAATTCGCCGCCAGATTTTGCGCGAAAGTCATCATCGTAGATCCAACTCCGCGCGCTATACGCCATTTTGAAGGTATACGACAGCGTATTGGTCAGCCGGCATCTGAAAGCTACGCAGAAGGCGGAAAGCAGCCAGTAACCTCATATGATCTCAGTAAGATCACTGAACACTCATTGCATCTGGAAACATCTGCACTTTGGACACACAACACGACACTCAAATTTTTTGCTCCCCCTAATCCCGATCACGTCAGCCATTCCATCGTCAACTTCCAGAACAATTATGTGGAGCACACGCCTCACATCGAAGTGGCCGCCACCACGCTGGAAACCCTGCTCGCAAAATTCGATCTGATGACTGTCCCGCTCATGAAGCTCGACATCGAGGGAGCGGAAATAGCCGTTATCCAGCAAATGCTCGATACAGCGATCCGCCCGCGCCAGCTGCTCGTGGAATTCGATCAACTGAGTTGCCCATCCAGGCGCTCGAAGCAAGATGTGGAGGCCACGAACCACCGATTGGCGCAGGCAGGATATATATGTCGCTATTTTGACGGGAGATCGAACTGCCTTTACATTCTGCAGCAGTGAACACTCTTCCTGGTGGAGAGTTCGCTCAATGTTTAAAGGGCAGACTTTTTCTAATGTGCAATTCTGTAGGTCGAGTTGCTGACAACAATCCGGACGCTGTCTTTCGGCTGCAAGCGAACTGAAAATTGCGCAATTCCCTGAATCGTTACGTTGTTCGGGCCAAAGTTCACTACATCGACATACCAGGGCAGGCCAGAAGGCAGTGGCTTAGGCAGAATCTGCGGCAGGTTTACTACGGCGGGAGAGTTCTTCAGTTGAACGTATTTCCCGCCATAATCAGCAGTGATAGTGGCGCGATTCGTTGGCAGAACCACGGTGCGTTCGGTATCGCGGCTCGGAAGTTGAGCGCTAAGCAACGCCAAAATTAGCAACAGCGATTTCATATATCCTTCCTGGTTCTGACTGTTTCTCTGCTGGTCACGATTCGAAGAACCCTGTCATGATTGCTCATTCAAGAGGCCTGCAGGGTTAATTGAGTCTCCTGTTGGAGGGTGGCGATATCTTGCGAAGTATAGGTTCTGGCTATCTGCACATCATTCTGTGAGTTGTGAACATTTGCCTGCATGAGAGTCTGCTCTTGCGTACCTGGAATGACGGGAAAGTTTCGCGGCCAGGGTCTGATCTGGCGGGTTTGCAAACCAGCGCGAAGCGCATTCACATGCAGCCAGATATCATCGGCGGCAGGGCATAGCGATCTGAACTGAGTGCCGCTATTCTTTAGCTGCTGCAGGAGAGCAGGTGGTAAGGCGATTCCAGAGACGCCCGTTGCGAAGTGCAGCATACTAGGCTTATCGGATGCGCAGGCTTTCCAGGTCATATACGGAGCAATGCGGTTTTCCAGCAGCTGGATAACGTGCGCGCGGCTGCAATTTACAACTCCAGGATTTTCACGATACGCCCCCATCAGCCTCGAAAGCCAATCGCGTGTATAGAGTTGATCGTCATCGGCTATGACTAACGGTTGGCTCAAATCCTCCATGACACCGAGAGTCGGGTAGTACTTGGTATGAGGCCCGAGGTTATCGGTAAGTCGCACTTCCAGGCCGCGAGCCTGAAGCCTCTTGAGCGTATTGGGAAGCTTGTGAAATGCACCTGAATCATCAAGCCAGAGAATGAAGCGCGAGGGCAGGAAAGGGGCTGCGGCGATAGACTCTATTGCGAGATAGACGCTCTGGATCCGCACGCCATAAGTGGTCAGTGACACAACCGGTCCGCCTGCTGCGATGACGGATCGCTTGGAAAATCTGTTCTGGCTTCTCAGCAGGTTGACATACAGGCGCAGATGCCTGGTCTCTCTTCGCTGGAACAAGAGCCACAATTGATCGAAGTGCAGTGTATTGTTGACCCACCCTAGCGGGTTCGAACTCCCTGCCACAATACGTCTCCCTCACGAGAAGTGGTAAAAGATCAGCACAGGCTCCAGGTGTAATTTTCCCATTCCTGCGCCGTCAGTAGCGATCGTTTCGGTCTCTGAGCACTGTATGGATATAGTGTATCGCGATGAGCAAGGCCTTGTAGCAAACAGTTAGTGCGCCTTGTGGTGTACCGCCGCACTTTTGTCCTGTGACAGTCGAATTGCCTCCGATCCCGCCAGCAGAAATGCACCGACGCCGTACACGTAGCTGGACGATGGCTTGAAATCGCCAGGAGCGCCGCCGATTGGCTGAATAGAGCCCAGCCGCCCATCGACATAAATGTGGGACACCAGTCCGGCCCACCCCTTCCGTACAACCGGCAGATACTTCGCGCGATCGAGCAGCCCGTGATCGACACCCCACGCCAGTGAATAGACAAAGAACGCCGATCCGGAAACCTCCGGCAACGGGTAGGCATCCGCATTTAGAAGACCCGAGCGCCACAGGCCGTCCGTTCCTTGCAGTCCAGCTACGCGCTCTGCCATCTGTCGATACTGCTCCACGTATTTTTGTCGCGTGGGATAGTCCTCCGGCATGGCCTCCAGCACACGAGCCAGCCCCGCCATCACCCATCCGTTGCCGCGCGACCAGAACAGCTTTTTGCCGTTCGTCTCCTGCCTGTGCAGGTAAGTCGCATCTCGAAAAAATAAATGCTCGCCTGGATCGTAGAGAAGATTCGACGTTATCCACCACTCGCGGTCCATGTAGTCCAGATACGCCTTCTCCCTTGTAGCCTGATATAGCCGCGCCCAGACGGGAGGCGCCATGAACAGCGCGTCGCACCACCACCACACTGGCTTCTCGGGATCATGCGGCGTCTTCATCAGTGCGTCGAACTGCTCCCGGGTTGGCGCGATCATTCGCGTGTCGTGATGCCCCCCGTAGAGTTCGAGATATGTCTGCCCGATCGCCTGATCGTCTGCATGCGATAGCCGGGGTCCCAGCTTCCAGTCGAACTTATTGCCGACCTCCATCATCGCCTCTTCGTATCGCGGCTCGGGAAGTGTCTTTCCGGCCGCCATAAATCCCGCATACAGGGCCGCAAAAGTCCAGTCCTGGCTGAAATAAGGGCGCGATCGTTCCAGCTCCCAGTCACCCACCTTGCGCATCGCCGCTTCAATTGCCTTGCGCGTAAACGCGGGCGATAGGTTAGCGAGAGGCGGAGGATTATCCGGGGAGTCACCCACTCCCGTCTGCGTCCGTGGTTGCGCAGCCGGTATAGTCTGAGCGCTTAGAGTAGAAAGCGATACAAAGAAAAGGTAAGTCGTGACAGCCGGTACCAGGAGTCTTCTGTGCATGCACCATCCTTAATCGGGAGACAAGTCATAGTAATGTGCCGCCGCTCTTCATGAAAACTCGTCATCCCGTATGGCGGGACACGATTGCGCAAATCTCAAGACATCCATACATTTTGATAAACAGAAATCGCGGCCTCATAATGCAGTAGCTGGATTGGCCTGGTGCAGCAGACGCGACATGCCTGACCTCAAATTTTTCGTGACAAAGCCCGGCAGAGCTTCCATCTGTTATGTACTCGCTCTGCTTCTCTGCGTCTCCGGCGGGAGCATCGCCCGTTCGCAGCAGATTCGAAACGATGTTCGTGGCAAAACCGTTATGGTGGACGCCTGGTTTAACAGCCAGCAGAGGAAGAATGCTGCCGGTCAGACCGAATATTTCCATTACAAATGGAACGATCAGACCGACAGCGGCTTCTCCCTGCTCGGCCAGATCTTTCAAAGCTACGGAGCGACGCTCGACACTCTCTACACCGCCCCGACTCTGGAGAACCTCGAACACGCGCAGTACTACATCATCGTTTCCCCCGATATCCCCGTAAAGAATCCTCACCCTAATTATGTGCAACCCCGTGATGCGGAGCAGATAGCCGAATGGGTGAAGCGGGGAGGCGTGCTTGTGCTCATGGAGAATGATCCCGCCAACGCCGATATCGAACACCTCAACCTGATCGCGGACCGCTTTGGCATTCACTTCAACAGCGCGCTCAGCCATCACGTGGTCGGCAATGATTTCGCGGCAGGTCAAATCGCGGTCGATGGCGGCGGACCCGTCTTTCATGATCCTCACACGCTATACATGAAGGACACATGCACCATCTCATTGAAAGCGCCTGCAACGCCGCTGCTCAAAGACAAAGGCGATATCATGATGGCCACTGTGAAATATGACAAAGGCACCGTCGTGGCTGTCGTAGACCCGTGGCTGTACAACTAGTACACCGATCCCCGAAAAAACCCGCTGAATCAGGACAACTACGCTGCAGGGAAAGAGTTCGTGCGCTGGCTTCTCGATCAATCGCCATCGAATAAGTAACATGATCTGTTGCAATAAGGAAGCATGCTGAAGAAACCATGAAAACGTATCTGATCGCTGACTCCGTTCGATATCCCGGCATGACAACTGCGCAGATACGCGAGGCATACCTCATCGATGCCCTTTACGAGCCTGGTGCGCTCCATCTTGCTTACATCGATCTTGACCGCGCGGTTGCAGGCATAGCTGCTCCTTTGACAAGCCCCATTGTCTTGTCTGCGGACAAGGCACTCCGTGCGCGATATTTCACCGAACGCCGTGAGATCGGAGCGTTGAGCATCGGTGGTGTCGGCTTAATCCATATTGACGGCGCGACGCACGCCCTCGAAAACCTCGACTGCCTCTACATCGGGCGCGGCGCGGAGAAGATCTCCTTCGAGTCGGCTGATCCCGCTGCACCTGCGGTCTTTTATCTTCTCAGCTATCCCGCGCATGCCAGTTACCCGGTTACGCTGATCCGCAAGGATCAGGCCGATCCCCTCGAGCTCGGCAGCTCTGAAACCTGTAATAGCCGCACCGTGTGCAAGTATATCCACCTCGGTGGCGCAAAAAGCTGCCAGCTCGTGATGGGCGTGACCCATCTGCATACGGGAAGTGCATGGAACACTATGCCCGCGCACACCCACATGCGCCGCTCCGAGATTTACATGTACTTCAACCTTGGCGAAGCGCGCGTCTTCCACCTGATGGGACCACCGGAGGAAACGCGCCACATCGTTATGAAAGACCGCGAAGTCGTAGTCTCTCCCGGCTGGTCCATCCACGCC
>DATAQX010000448.1:0-3708 GCA_036264455.1 Silvibacterium sp.
GCTTTGCGATCTGTGCATCAAGCAGCCTCAGTCGCTCGAGTTGCAGCGTGAGCATCTGAGCGTGCATGGGATGTATTCTTCCGGTCAGCGCTTCGATCAGTTGCTCTTCTGTGCACTTCAGCCGTTCATGCCCAAACAGCGCCAGACTCTTGGCATCCGTCTCACCCTGGGCCAAGGCATGCAGAATGCGAAGGCCGCTCGATCCGAGCAAGTCGGAGACCACAACCGACAGCTTGATGCGCATCTCTTCCAGCAGGCACTCGATCTGGCTCTGAAGGCGTACCCGGTCGCGTACCAGTTGCAAATCAGTTCCTTGGCAATGAACCGCCGCACCAACCGCTCCGCATCTTTGAAATCATGCTTCCGCCCTCGGCGAGCGCGGTTGGAAAACGCCTGCCAGGTGCAGACACATGTGCGGCTCCAACTCCATCCACACCGATCGCCAGTACTGCGCCGTCGATTCCATCACCCCTTCTTCGACCCCTTGCTCCTGCAGCCAGTTCGATAAGCGGCGCAACTCACTCGGCATGGTGGCAAACCGCCGTCGCTCCGGCCTCTTCTCCGGCGTGCGGGCGTCCATCACTACCACCATCAGGACCTTCTTGTGTACGTCAATGCCTACTATCTTGTCGGCCATCGCTACCTCCTGGCGGGGAAGCGGCAGGAAGCGTGCGCAGAGACATTACACACCGTCACGTGCTACCAGACCATCCCGCAGGGACGGATGGCGCAACACAAATTGGTCCAAAACACGCGACCCAGACCAAACTCGTCAGCGCCTCAACAAATCCAGAGTAGGCTCGGTCTTCGCCGTTCCACGCCGGTTCCATCGTAAAGGCTTCCCCTCGACGCGATTTTCATCCATATAGGTGGGTCGAAGACCCATACAGAACTCGTCCGTTACTCCTCGGTTACTGACGAATAGGCGGCTGACGAATAGGCGGTCACCCGACCGGAACCAGCCAAGTGAACCGCATACGACCCGTGATTGGCCCGAGATTTGGCAATTGTTGACCTCAAGCGATTGGATAACTAGCTTGTAGACCAGAAAGAAGCAGGTTTAATCCAGTTGGCATGATGACACGGAGATCCGGGCCTACCGCGACGGCGGCATGCCGAAGTCCTTACCGATGGCTATGGCGTCTGTCGTTATCCCTAGTGATCCTTTGCTCGTCCGCATGTTGGGCGATGAACCTGACGCACTACGACCTTGATTCGTTGGTCTACCTGAGCACGGACATCGTTATCGCCAGGATGTCGGAGGACGCCGAGCACAGCCTGTCAGCTACGGTTACGGAGACTCTTTACGGTGCTCTTAATCCGGGTGACCGGGTAGAGCGGCTTTCCCCATTCCTGAGTTTCTTTCGTCCTATGGAAGACGGGATGAACGTCATCCTGTTTTTGGATCGGCGTCCTCATTCATATGACTTCTTTCACTCCGATGCTGCGAAATCATCTTTTGCCGTGCCGCCGTCGGGCGTCTACCTGATCGATACCTACGGTCATGTTCATCACTACTACCAGGAAGCCAATCCCGGACCATATGTCGCTCAGGGATATTCCTTTTTTGTCGATAAAAGCATTCCGACACAGGAGCAGGATATTAAGCTTCCTTCTTTGAAGGAGACGAAGGTCCGCATCGCTGCCTCCATAAAGTCGATTGAAACGGTGCGCCCGTTGCTAGACAAAACCGCTACCCGTGAAGACATACCAAAGCTCTTCGCCCTCTTGAATTCCCGGAAAGAACGTGGCGCAGGCTGTGGCTTTCAAGCCGGGGACGCTGTTGTCGAGCGGGTGAGCAGCCAAATCCGCTCATTCAAAGACCCGGAACTTCTGTTGAGGCTTAGGGCCAAGACTGTTGATGTCGAATCCGATATTGGGTTTGTACAAGGAGGCCCTTACCGAGACGCAGAGTTCACTTTGTCTCGCGTCCAGTACTTGCTCCAGGTGCTCTCTGACAAGAAAGCCGATCCGTCGCTACGCATGGCGGCAGCCGAGATTCTGGTGGGCGTCAATAGGTTTCACAGTGGGGCTCACAATGAGCCTGAGAAAACATGGCTGATCGATAATGAGTGGCTCATCGGCTCGGCTGAGAAGATTCGGACTTCGGCGAGGGCGATTTTCGATGACGATGCAGAGAGTATTGAACTCCGGAGTCTCTGCCTTCGATTTCTCCCTCTCGACGCGGAAGCTCTTGCGGACGTCAAGCGAATTTATGCGAGAACTCATTCCAACGAACTCCGCTATGCGATCGAAGACTCGTTCCTCCAGGTTAGCGATTCGCTCTATCAAAGCCTGGGTGCTTCCGGTGGACCGGTGACTAGCATCGTGCTCGCGGCCGGGCAACAAAGTTGCGCAATGGCCACAGCGGGCAACACCGCGTTCATCATGAAATACCACCAACGGCAGGATTTCCACGAATCGTCAATGTTTGCTAGCAGGCAGTACGTGCTAACGAATGTCGAGACGGGCCAACGCATTGTCCCGGCTAAGATTCACCAACTTGGCGGATGGTCCAGCATGAATGACGGCGAAGGGTGGTTTGAGCTGAGCAGGGCATCAGATCTTGCGCCAGGCAAGTATTCCCTGCGTCTTGAATTCAGCCTCCACGGCGAGGTCGTCAGCCCCGGGTACCCTTTAGCCATTTCTGTGACCGACACACCGAGTTGGAGAGTCACCATAGTGAAATCGCCTGACTGAAGAAACCATATCGAGAATCTCGAAGTCGATAGGTCGGCGGACCGTATCGAACGGATTGCAAGGCGAATTTCGCGAAGAATCCTGTCGCCCATCGTGGCCTTTCTCTGGTTCCGGTTGTGTAGTCGCCTAGCCGGAAATGTCGCCTAGCCGGAAATTACTACCTGGTTAACATCCTGACTCTTCGCCGGGCTCTATCTCCTGACGCCGGAGACCACCCATTTGTGGTCTGCTACACTCCACTCCTTCAAGTTCTCTGGAGGTTTCGAGTGAGGCGAATCGCGATTGCGGTGTTGCTGGTTGTGTGCACGTGTGTGGCCGCGTGGGCCCAGGAGCCCGTGTCTTCGAAGCCGAAGGTGCGGGCAATTACCGGATTCGTGCGCCTGGACCAGACGACCTGGGAAAAGCAGGTAGCCGAGACACTGACCGTGCTGCGCAAGGTGAAGAGCGAGTTTGAGGTGCGGGGATATCAGGTGGAGAGTCTGCGCATCACGACGCAGCCGCTGGGAGAACTGGTGCAGGGCTTCAATGAGGAGCAGGCGCTGAAGTTTCTTGCGGCATTCGATAAGTTGTCGGCGAAGGAGGATTTCATTCCAAACGTGGGGCCGGCGATGATGCAGGACGATGACGCTGCGCCGGCGATGCATGAGCTGGAGCAGGCGCTTTCAACGCTGCCGAATATCGAGGCGAGTGCGATTATCGCGGATGAAAGCGGGATCCACTGGAAGACTATTCATCGCACAGCGGAGCTGGTGAAATATGTGGCCGAGCACAGCCCGCGGGCACAGGGGACGTTCAACTTTACGGCAACTGCGATGCTGAAGCCGCTGGGGCCGTTCTATCCGGGGTCGTATCACACGGGCGCGGGGCAGCAGTTTGCGATTGGATTCGAAGGCGCCGGCGTGGTGGCGGATGTGTTCACACGGGACAAGGGAAGGGCAGAGGCGGCGACTGCAGATCTGACGGCGGAGTTGACGAAGCACGCGCGCGTTGCCGATGCGGTCGGCAATC
>DATAQX010000466.1:0-5574 GCA_036264455.1 Silvibacterium sp.
CCGGGTTGATAGACGGTGCGTCCCGGAACAGCGGCACGGACGTTGTTGTTGATGTCGAAAGCCTCCGGATGGGTGCGGACGGCTGCGGTAGTAAAGCCTTCGCCGATCGGACCGCCAGCGCGCATGTGAATCGTGGATTCGGCGGGCGCGATACTTCTGCCGTCATAGTCAAAGGTGCGTGGAGCGGGTTTGGGAGCGCCGATGTTGCGGAACTGTTGAGTGAATTCCTGCCCACGGTTGACAGCGATGAGGCGTTCGCCGTGCTGGATCGGGCCGCGCGGCGGTTGTGAATGAATCGGAGGAAGTTTCGGTCTGAAGGGGGGCCGGTAGTTGGGCGGGTGGCGCCAGATGGGGATGTAGGGGTACCAGCCTACGCCGTAAGGTCCGAAACCGCAGTTGCCCGGGAACCACATCCAGCCGAAGTTGTTGAACCAGTTCCACCCGCCACAGTGATATGGCCACCAGCCCCAGGGGTAGCCGGAGATCCAAGTGTATCCAATGCCCGAATAGTAGCCCCAGGAACCCACGCCGTAGGGATCCCAGTTGGCACCGACGCCTGATGGCGACCAGGCCATGCCGTAACCGGGAACGTCGTACCAGTCGCCATAGTAGTCAAGATCATTCCAGGCTGGATCGTCGGGGTTGCCGGTGCCGGCACGAGCGGTGGTTGCATTCTCCTCCAGGGTAGCGAGTGCCTGATCGCGATCGGAGTTCCACTGGTCCCAGGTGTCGGCCGCGACACTCTGTACTACTTCGTACTGGCCGAGATTCTGGGTATCAAAGCGAATGGAATGATTGGTGCGAACGTCGAGAGCGAGGTTCTGGCCATCGGAGATGTGAACCGTTCCGTGGGTGACGGCGAGATCTGCAGGATTGCCGTCCAGATTAATGCGGAAGATGCTGCTGTCAACAGGCGTAACGTTGTTAGGGCCGACGCGAACGGTATATTGGCCGGCACGGCCGTTGAGCTCGTAATAGCTGAGGCCGGCGTTGGCATCGATAACGGTGACTGTGCTGCCGTCTCCGTTGCGATGCAGCTGCGTAAGCGTTACTGAGCTGTTGGGCGTAACGCGGGCCACCGAGCCATCTTCAAACTGAATCTCGACACGGCCGCCTTCATCGGTGACCAGGCGCATGCCCTCGACAACGGGCATATTGGGCTGGGCCTGATCGAAAGCCTGATCGGCTCCGTGGAAAATCTGGACTCTGCCCTCGACGTCGCTGAGGCGGACGGCGCGGACACTATTCCCAATGGGCGATGTTTGATCGATCGGCGGCGCGGGCTGCTGTATATCAGGTGGCGGAGGAGGATCCGATTCCTGTGCGAATGCGCTGACGGCGAGAACCAAAACAGCTGCAGCAAGTGTGTTGCCGATCCACCTGTGCCAGGAGCGATCGGTGATTGGGTGCCGCATCGGACACCTCCTTCATTTGGCCCGGTACTGCTTCTTCTATATCTTAAAACGCGAATGCAGGCTGGAAAGTTTCTCTAGTCTAGTGGATGCCATGAAACGGCAGCCCAAAGCCAAGAGCCATCCGCAAGGCCAGTGCGCCAGCCAGTGTCAATAAAAAGGCGACTGTCATCAGCGCGTCCTGTAAGAACGTGCCGACCTTCTCGCGGTAAGCGGAGTACAACACAACAAAATAGACCGGCAGGTCGCCGAAAGCCACAGCCAGCACGGCGCCCGGCATGCCGTAGAAGTGGTATCCCAGCGGGATGAGGGTGAAGAGAGCGATGAAGAAAACGAGATTTGCGGCCGCGTTGTAGTGGGCCTTGGAGAGCGCCAGGATGGCCGGGCTTATGGTGCTGTAGAGAGTTGTATGCCACAAGCCGATGGCCAGCAGAGGGACCATCCACGAAGCATCATGATAGCGATGGTCGTAAATGTGCTTGACCACCTGATCGCCCGTGCAGATGGCAATAATCAGTCCCAATCCGCCTACGGCCAGAACCGGCAGGCGGTATTTCAGCAGGACAGCCCGATAGTCCTTTCTCGGCTGGCTGGCAAACTTGGCGATGAAGGGGTATCCCACGCGCGTGCAGAAAAGCGCGATAACCTGGCGAGGCAGATCCGAGAGCGCCCAGGCAATTCCATAGATGCCGAGCATCGTGGTCGTGACCAGCCTGCCGAGAATCAGCCGGTCCGACTGATTAGCCAGAAAGGTCAGAGCCGTTCCGATAAGGATCCATTTGCCGAAGCGGATCAGCTCGTGCAGGCATTCCTTGTCCAGGGTGAATCGGGGACGAAGCTCCGGGAGCAGAAAATAACTGGCGACCATACGGACCAGTTCGGAGACAAGCCGGCCGCCGATCAGCGCCCACAGCGAAGGCTGAATCAGGGCCCACACCAGGGTTACTACAAACTGCACAACCTGTCCCAGGAACTCGATCATGGAGGTCTTGCCGACTCCCATGTGCCGAGTCAGATTCAAAATGCTCGGCGACGTCGCCCCGGCGATCACGCAGCCGAATCCCAGGGCTGGGAGCAGCATGACCATTCGCGGCTCGTGGTAGAACCATGCGACCGGCTTCGCCAGCAGGATGGTCACAATCCAGAGGCCGCCACCGCGTAACAGCTCCAGCGACCAGGCCGTATTGAGGAAGACCGGATCATCTCCCCTGGCGCTCTGAATAACGCTGTCATTCAGTCCGATGTGAGAGAACAGCGTAAGCCCCACGAGCACGGTCGTGAGCAGCGTGATAATACCGAAGTATTCCGGCGAAAAGATTCTGGTGAGTACTACACTGCTCAGGATGCGCAGTGTGAGCGAAACCCCGTAAAAAGCCACTATGTAAACAGTTCCTTTAGCGGCCTGCTTTTCCAGCTTTCGATGCCAGACCCCTAGTTCTTCATGGGACCGTAGCTCTTCTACCTCGGCATCGATTGTCATAGAGCGGTATACACCCCGGGCGTGCTGCCCGACACTGGACTCATAACGTCATTCACATTTGTTGCATTGAAAAAGGCGGCAGGAATATGCGCCAAAAACTCAGATTGTGCCATGTATAACAAAAATAAAATGTTTTGCTTTGATCGTTCTCTTCGGATAGTAGCATCGCAGGGGCGGGTGCTCCAATAGCACTAGTGTGTCGATTTATATAGTTCACAAGATTGCAATTATGGCCAAAAGATAATCTCGCTAGAGTTGGGTTAATAAGGAAAGCCGAATGTCCGCCTGTTCCGCCTCCATGAAGACCCGGGGCGTTTGCGGCAATCTGATGTTTCTTTGAACAGATTTGGGAACCTCTCGGCAAAACCAAACGCCAAATTTCTAACTCTGTGAATGTCCGAGTGAGGATCCCTATGAAACGTTGACACTGGAACTGCCTGGATACAACCGGCAGAAAAGTTCGTTGATCTCTTTTACGCGATCGTACATGTGCACGACCGGGACTACTCTTCCCTGAAGTCTCACATCATTCTCTGTCAGCTCGACGTCTGCCGAGGTCATTCCCGCAAGTGTAAGAACCACCCCTTCGGTGTTCTCGTGGATGACAATCTCATCCCGAGGAAAATCGAGGTAGATGATCTCATTGTGGGGAGCTTGGTCAACCAGTTTGAACTGATACTTGAGGATAAGCGCAATCATCTTCTCCATGTACTTCAAGATAATTTCCCGTCCGCCGATGGTGGTCCCGCAGCAGCTTGCTGCTTTACCCATTAAGCGGCTAACCGTTGAGGGGTCGAGGAATTCATTGATCCAGTCGGTATCGATATTGTGGTCGCCGTAAATTTCGTGTTGATGAAGGAAGACGTGCAATTTCTTTTCATCGAGCGATTCGAAGGGATTGGCCTGCAAGACAACATCTCGCGCATCGGTGAGAAAGACCATGCGGTAAGTGGACCGGACTTGCAATAAATCCTGACCGATCAGGTATCTTTGACAGCTTGCGTGCAGCCATGGAAGTGCGAGCGCGCGGTGAACCAGCCGGCAGACCTCCTTCGATCCGAAGGGTCCCGGATACTTATCCATGAAAGTAGCCGCGCCGAGGACCAGCCGGTAAAACAATCTCAAAGGCTTGTAAGGCCGGATCTGTTTCCAGACAGTGGTGCATGGGAAAAGCTGGACTGAGTATTCGTCGGCCAGCTCCGCGAAACGGTCCCCGAGAGGATTGATAATGACAACGATATCGACCTGGTCGGGCGGACAAAACCTTCGAGCAGAGACTATCAACCGGCGGAGATCATCAAATTGAACATCTGTGGCATAGCTCAGAATGAGATCTTTAGGCATCTTGCAAGTTCCGGTTGATCTGTCCGCTTTTCATCGCTCGAAGCGGGATACATGATCAAGAGCTTATCACCGCAAATATCAAAAGCTGGTCTGAAACCTCTTCGACTGGCCTTCCAAACGATAGCGATTCAACTTTTACTTGGCTAATGTCTGAACGTCAGGATTTAGGCGTGCTGCCATTCAGTAACGCGCGCGCCCGGTTGCGAGCACGATTCATGACAGCTTCGTCGTTGGCAACGGACTGGAGTTCAGTGGAGATGTTCTCGATCTCAAGAGCGCGGTGGTCCTTCACTGCCTCCTGAAGGCCCTCGAGTTCAGCGTCGAGGGCGAGGCGGTCATGCAGATGCTCGACACCCAGTCGGCGGCCTACTTCGATGGTATAGGCGACGGCCATCAGATCATTGGCGAGCTGGTTGAGCTGCTGGTCGTTCGACCAGTTATAAGTGCACTCGCCGTGCCCGTCGGGTCCGGTATAGCCGACGGTCTTTTTTCCAGTGAAGGCGACGTGGCTCCCAGGGGCTTCACAAGTAATGGCGAAAAATCGATGCGCACGGGCGTCATGGAAGAAGGTCGAGAGCAGAGGGTCGTGGATCTGGATGTCTCGATCAACGGGTGCAGAAACGACGCTCTCCTCATTGCCGGGCGCTGGGGCTGAGGCGAGACCCGATTGGTAGTGGCCCGAGCCGTCTTCGTGAATGAGAAGAATGTAGCTGGAGGGGTTGAGCTGAGAATGCTCGAAGGCGAAACGAAGCTGCGCCGGGGCGGCAGTGCCGGTTCGAGCGGCATCCGGGGCCGGAGCGGCGGTCTGGAACAGCGTGAGAGCGAGAGCGACTGTGGCGGTGAATATCATCGGTAGATTGGCTGGCTGAGATTGGCTGTCTGGAGCGCAAGTGTCTGGGCGTGGTGAATGTGGCAGATGGCGATGGCCAGAGCGTCGGCAGCATCAGCCGGTTCGGGCACCGAGGCGAGGTTGAGCAGGCGGGCAACCATAAACTGTACCTGCTCCTTTTGCGCGAGGCCATAGCCGGTGACAGTGGATTTAATGGCGAGCGGCGCGTACTCGGCAGTGGGCAGATGCGCGGTTGCGGCGGCGAGCAGTGCGACTCCGCGAACCTGGCCGAGCTTGAGGGCGGACTTGGCGTTGACGGAGTAAAAGACCTCCTCGATGGCGACCACATCGGGCTGGTGGGTTTCAAGCAGAGTGAGCAGGGTGCTGTACACGAGTGCGAGTCTCTGCGGGAGCGGCTCTTTTTTCGATAGACGAATGGCGCCCGCACCAAGCGAGATCAACTGTGGATTGTGTGCGTCGTCACACTCGACAATTCCGTAACCGGTGCA
>DATAQX010000530.1:0-3429 GCA_036264455.1 Silvibacterium sp.
ACCAATCCAGATCCGTTCAAAGCCATGGCACGCCCGTTCCTGTACCCGGAAATTTCACGGCTGCTGACTCCGCCCAAAATGCGACCGCGTAAAGTTGCCCCGAGCATAAGTCCGCACAACCCTTCTGTGACACGGCAATGCGTGCAACTTACGCACTTTGGTAATGCCACTCATCACCCCGCCGTTCCATTATGGGAACGAACTCGTTCGCGCCCGAATGCCATCAAAAGAGCTATCCTTGCCCACATCTATGGAGCGCAACCCGGCAGACATCCTTCGTTGGCTTTTCGATCCGCAACACGGACTGCAAGACCGCCTGATCCCGCGCTGGCTCTTTCTGCGCGCGCTCGCCGCTATCTATTTCTCGGCCTTCTATTCCCTGCTTTTTCAGATTCGCGGTCTTCTTGGCCCATACGGCGTCCTGCCCGCGCACCAATATCTCACTGCCGTCGAGCATTCCCTGTCTGTGCCGCGCTACTGGGTTGCGCCCACCCTGCTATGGTTTTCCTCCAGCAACGCCATGCTCATGGCTCTCTGCTGGATCGGACTCATTGCCTCCGTCGCCGCGCTGCTCAATCTGTGGCCGCGCCTCAGCTTCTTCATCAGCTTCGTTTGCTATCTTTCCTTCGTCGCGGCAGCCAGCGACTTCTCCGGCTATCAATCCGATGGCATGCTGCTGGAAGCCGGCTTTATCGCGCTCTTCTTCTGCCCATCCGGCCTGCTACCTGGCTGGGGCGCGCACAGCCCACCCTCCCGCGCCAGCCTCTTCCTGCTGCAGTGGGAGTGGTTCCGCATCTACTTCGAATCCGGAATGGTGAAGCTGCTCAGCGGCGACCCTGAGTGGCGTCATCTTACTGCAATGGACGAGTACTACCAGAACGGCCCGCTCCCCACCTGGATCGGCTGGTATGTCGAGCATCTGCCGCACTGGTTCCATGTCACGACCGCGGCTGCGACTCTGTTCCTCGAACTCGTACTCGTCTTCCTGCTCTTCTTCCCGCGCCGCGTGCGGCTGATCCTCTTCTTCATCGTCACTCCATGGGAAATCGGAGTTATCCTCACTGCCAACTACACCTTTCTCAACTACCTTGTACTCGCCCTCGGCTTTCTGCTGCTCGATGATGGCTTCGTGCGCCGTTTTGTCCCAGCTCGCTTCCGTCCGCCGGCTCCAGCAGTACAAGAGCCGTTGGCCGAATCCGATGTGCCTCTCTCACTTTTTGAGAGCATGGAGGAACCGCAACCAATGCGGCCAGGATCCTCACACCTTCATTCCGTCCGCCTCGCTGTCGCCGCTGTAATGCTTACCTGGGTGGCTTATGCAACCACAGTCGAGCTCATTCACATACCGCTTCCTGAAGTTCCTTTGCCCAGCACCCCGGTCAGCATTCTCGAACCATTCCGTATCGCGAACCAGTACGGGCTCTTCGCTGTAATGACCCGCGGCCGCTATGAAATTGAGTTCCAGGGCTCGAACGACGGCCAGACCTGGACACCCTATCCCTTCCGCTACAAGCCGCAAGCCATTAACCAGCCGCCCGCCATCTATGCACCGTACCAGCCGCGCTTCGACTGGAACCTCTGGTTTGCCTCCCTCGGCGAATGGCAACAGAACAGCCTCGTCCCTTTCGCTGAAGAACGTTTGCTCACCAATAGCCCCGATGTTCTTTCGCTCTTCCAGAACAATCCGTTTCCCGATGGTCCGCCAAAATACATCCGTGCCGTGCTCTGGCAATACTGGTTTACGTCGATGAGGGAAAAGCGCGAAACCGGCAACTGGTGGCGACGCCAGCTTCTTGGCGTCTACGCTCCCGTTCTCACCCGGCAACCTGACGGCAAATTTGGAGTGGTCGAGTGGCCTGAGCCTCTGCCACCGCATAATTAAATTCATGAGTGGAAACGCGGCCAGGTCATCGTCTCAGGCTTCCGTCATCGGATCCGGTCCCAATGGCCTCGCCGCTGCTATCGTGCTCGCGCAGGCCGGACTCAATGTCGAGGTCTTCGAGGCCGAGTCTCAAGCCGGTGGAGCAGCCCGCACGCTCCCCCTCACCTTACCCGGCTTCCGGCACGACTTCGGCTCCGCTGTTCACCCTTTTGCTGTGGGCTCGCCTTTTTTCTCCACGCTGCCCCTCGAAGATCACGGACTGCACTGGATTCACGGTCCTGCTCCGCTCGCCCATCCCCTCGACGACGGAAGCGCTGTCATGCTCGAGCGCGATCTGACCGATGCCCAGAGCGCCTTCGGCCCAGACGGAGAATCCTGGCGCCGCATTGTCCAGCCATTCGCGGAAAACTGGCCGGCCTTCGCCGGGGAAATCCTCGGTCCCGTTCCGCATATACCGCGCCATCCGTTTCTGCTTGCGCAGTTTGGGTTGAATGCGTGGATGCCGGCGACTCTCTTCTCCAGGCTCCACTTCAAAAGCAATCGCACGCGCGCACTCTTCGCCGGACTGGCTGCCCACTCGTTTCTCTCGCTCGACCAGCCGCTCACTGCAGCCGTCGGCGTGATCTTTGGAGCGATCGCGCACGCCGCAGGCTGGCCCATACCCCAGGGCGGCGCGCAGGCTCTCACCGATTCGCTCTTCAGCCACCTCAGGGAACTTGGCGGTCAGATTCATCTCTCAACGCGAGTCGCGTCCCTCAGCGAGATGCCCGACGCCCTCACCCTTTGCGACATCTCCCCGCGCCAGCTGCTTGCGATTGCCGCCGACCGCCTCACGACGTCCTATCGCAGGACGCTGGCGCGCTTTCAACCCGGCCCAGGTGCTTTCAAGATTGACTACGCACTCTCCGAACCTATCCCCTGGCGTGCCCGCGACTGCCTGCGCGCTATCACCGTACATGTCGGCGGCACACTGGAAGAGATCGCCCACTCCGAATATGCCGTGACCCATGACAAGCACACCATGCGTCCGTTTGTACTCCTTGCGCAGCCCAGCCTCTTCGACACAACCCGCGCTCCCCGGGGCAAGCACGTCGCCTGGGCTTACTGCCACGTACCGAACGGCTCAACTATAGATATGAAAGAGCGCATCGAAGATCAGATTGAGCGCTTTGCTCCCGGCTTCCGCGAGTGCATTCTCGCCCGGCACGTTTCGACGCCGGCCGATCTGGAGGCGCGCGACGCCAACCTTATCGGCGGTGACATCAGCGGAGGAGCCATGTCGGTGCGCCAGACTCTCTTCCGTCCCGGCGTCCATCAGTATGCCACCTCTGCGCGAAATCTGTATCTCTGCTCGTCCTCAACCCCGCCCGGCGGCGGAGTTCACGGCATGTGCGGTTACCACGCGGCGCGGTTGGCGCTGCGGCGGTTCTAGGGGCGCAGGGTACCCCCACCCCCTTCATTCGGCTTGCTCACAGACCCTAAAGGGGTTAAGGAATGGCTCGCCCCTAGTTCTCAGATAATAAGGTACTTGCGCGTACCTAACATTG
>DATAQX010000556.1:0-12402 GCA_036264455.1 Silvibacterium sp.
AGTAAGAGCGAAAGCTGCTTCGGGTTAGGTTGCATGGATGGAAAGCTATCGCAGAAGAGACCAGATTGACAGCGGATTGTGCGCCCACATATTGTCAATTGACGGTTGTAATCGGTTACTTAAGGGAAATCTTTCAAACCGGCCAAAGAGTCGGATTGACAGGTAAGGAGTAAGGCGTGGATCGACGGGATTTTTTGATGCAGACGGGAACCCTTCTGGCGGGTGCAACTCTGGCCCCCAAGTCGCTTGCCGAGGTAGACCCAGTGGCAGCCGATGCTCCGCTGGGCAGCGCGCAATCGGGCCGCCTGATCTTGCCCATCAATCGCAACTGGCGCTACAGCCCGAAGGTGGTGGATGGAGGCCATGCGCTCCAATTTGACGACTCTCATTTTGAGCAGGTGGTGGTGCCGCATACCAACCTCCGCCTGCCGCGGAGCGGCTTCGATGAAAAGTCTTATCAGTTCGTCTCTCTGTATCGCCGTCGCTTCAAGCTGCCCGCGGAAGCGCGCGGGCACCGCGTCTTCGTCGACTTTGAAGGCGTAATGACGGCTTCGACGGTGTGGATCAACGGCCAGAAGCTTGGCGAGTACAAGGGCGGGTATACGCCATTTTCCTTCGAACTCACGCCGCACCTCGATTTTGACGGAGAGAATCTTCTGGCCGTGGACGTGGACTCTACCGAGCGGGCCGACATTCCTCCCTTTGGCTTTGAGATCGACTACCTCACCTTTGGAGGCATATACCGCGAAGTTTCGCTTCGCATCGTGCCCTCCACCTATCTAGAGAACATTTTCGCGATGCCGAAGGATGTTCTTACCGATCATCCCAGCCTCGACGTTCGCTGCTTTCTTGAAGGGCCTGCATTGTCCTCGCATGCGTCGCTCGAAGTTGAGCTTCTCGATGGCGATCGAGTCGTAAGTAAAGCCGCACAAAAAGTGGCGGTCACAAAACCCGAATCATCCCCGGAGCCCGCCTCGCAGGTGGTCGCGCTTACCGGCCTGGGACAGATCCAGCTGTGGGATCTGCATCAGCCTCACCTCTATACAGTGCGTGTGCGGCTGCTTGAACAGGGTAAGGTCATTGACGAAGACAGCCGGCGAATCGGTTTTCGTGAAGCAACTTTCACCGATCAGGGCTTTTCGCTGAACGGCAAAATCATTAAGCTGCGCGGTCTGAATCGCCATCAGACTTTTCCATTCGTGGGGCAGGCAATGCCCGGCCGCGTCCAGCGCCGCGACGCCCAGATACTGCGCAATCAGCTCAAGTGCAACCTTGTCCGGACATCGCACTATCCGCAATCGCGCCACTTTCTGGATGCCTGCGACGAGGTTGGCCTGCTCGTGCTCGAAGAGATTCCAGGATGGCAACATATTGGCGACCTAGCGTGGCAGGACCTCGCGGTTGATAATGTACGCCGCATGATTCGCCGTGACTGGAACCATCCCTCCATCATTTTGTGGGGTGTGCGCATCAACGAGTCGCGCGATAACCACGACTTTTACACGCGCACTAACGCGATGGCTCACTCCCTCGATCCGAGCCGCCAGAGGGGAGGCATTCGCTATTTTCAGGAGTCGGAGTTTCTCGAAGATGTCTTCACCATGAATGACTTTGGCTTCCCGTTGAAGGCTCCCAATCATCCCCGCTATTTGAATACGGAGTTCGTCGGCCACACCTACCCGACGAAAAGCATCGACAGCCTTGAGCGGTTGAGGGAGCACACCATCCGTCATGCCCGGGTACACGATCAAATTGCCTCCAACCCGCAGTACTCGGGCGGCATTGGGTGGTGCGCCTTCGACTACAACACGCATGCTAACTTCGGCTCCGGCGACCGCATCTGCTACCACGGCGTCAGCGATATTTTTCGCGAACCCAAGCCGGCTGCGGGCTTTTACAAATCACAATGCGAGCCCGAGGAAGAGATCGTTCTCGAACCGACATTCCACTGGGCGCGCAACGATGAGTCGGTCGGTTTTACCGTCGCCATGGTTTGCTCCAACTGCGATCACCTGAAGTTTTGGGTCGACAACGGGAAGGGTTATCGACTGGTGGGAGAAGGCGATCCGGATCGCAAGCAGTTTCCGCACGTTCGCTACGCGCCATTCTCCGTACCTCTCGGCGAGCAGTTGCGCGATTGGGGAGACCTGCGCATCGACGGCTATATTGCCGGCAAACAGGTCATCAGCAAGAAGTATTCCGGCAAAGGTGTCGATCAGCAGTTCGTACTGCTGCCGGACGATTCAGAGCTGATCGCCGACGGAGCTGACACGACTCGTGTCGTTCTGCGCTGCAATGACGAGTACGGGCAGATTCGACCCTTCGCGAGTGATGCGATTATCCTGGAGCTCGACGGACCGGCTGAAATTATCGGCGACAATCCATTCTCTTTGCTGGGAGGCACCGGAGCCATCTGGATACGCGCCAAAGAGCAGCCGGGCACCGTCACGCTGCGGGGCACACACCCGGTTCTCGGTACACAACAAGTATCGTTTCGGCTTGTCGCTGCACCTCCGGAACAGGCATGAGCCGTGCGCGGCTTACGCACAAGCCGCGCCGGTGTGCCGTCTCAGTCGGATGCAGGCTGTATCGCGGGAACGCGACCCAAGGAGCGTGACATCCTAATGATGACCTTCTCCAGCTCAACTACCAGGAAGAACACAAAGCCCCCAAGGATCAGTACTGGCCAGATCCGAAGCGGGATCGCCTCGGTGTCGAAGAGCGTCTGGAACGGGGGCGCGTAAGTAAAAAGCAGTTGCAGCACTATGGTGGCGCCAATGCCCAGAGGCAAGTACTTGTTGCCAAGGTGCGCCTTGAGCGACAACGACGAACCCACCTTGAAGCGGCTGTTGAGAAGATAAAAGATCTGACCGATGACCAGCGCATTCACCGCTACGGCCCGGGCAAGCGCATCGGACGCATCCTTTGACTTCATCCAGAAGAATGCCCACAGCGTGAGCGCGAGCAGCGCCAGGCCAACGAAGACGACGCGCCAGATCCCGAAGCCGTCCACGATCTGACGGTCAACCGCACGCGGCGGTCGCTGCATCACGTCGAGTTCGTGCGGCTCGAAAGAGATCACCAGCCCCAGCGCGACAGAGGTCACCATGTTGACCCACAGGATCTGCGGCGCAGTGATCGGCGCGGTAAAGCCCGCAATGACGGCTACGAGAATGACTAGCGCCTGGGCGACGTTTGTGGGCAACATAAAGAGCATTGCCTTCTCGATATTGTTGTAGACCGTGCGTCCTTCCTTCACGGCCGCGGTGATCGAAGCGAAGTTGTCGTCGGCAAGCACCATCGCGGCCGCCTCCTTGGTGACCTCGGTGCCCTTGATCCCCATGGCGACTCCGATGTCGGCTTTTTTGAGCGATGGCGCGTCGTTTACCCCATCGCCCGTCATCGCTACGATCTGCTTGTTCGCCTGGATTGCCTTAACCAGCCGCAGCTTGTGCTCGGGGCTCGCGCGAGCGAAGACGTCCACATCGCGGACGCGCTCCCGCAGCGTGGCAGTGTCCATCTCTTCGATTTCGGCCCCTGTGATCGCTGTCTTGCCATCGCCGATCCCCAGCATTTTGGCGATCGCTGCCGCAGTGATCTTGTGATCGCCGGTAATCATAGTTACCCGGATGCCGCCGGCGTGGCATTCCTCGACGGCTTCGATAGCTTCTTTCCGTGGCGGATCGAGTAGCCCGATCAGGCCAATGAGCACCAGGTTCTTCGGGAGATCGCCGGGCCCAAGGCTCCCGGCGTTGACATCCGGATTCTCGAGCCACGCCAGGCCCAGCACGCGCTCACCCTGCGCCGCAAGGTTGTCCGAAGCTTGAATGAAATAAGCGGAATCAAGCGGCACCGGCGCTCCACCAGTGGTTGCCTGATGCGTGCAGTGTTCGAGGATAACTTCTGGCGCGCCTTTGACAAGGATCACCCGCTTGCCTCCGGCGTCCTTGTGAAGCGTTGCCATGAATTTGTGTTCCGATTCGAATGGGATTGCGTCAATCCTGGGATACGCCTCCCGCGCCGTCTTCCGATCGAACCCGAGTTTATTCGCAAATGGGTAAAGTGCCCCTTCGGTCGGGTCGCCCTCTACCTTCCACTGCCCTTCCTCCTGGTGGATCTCCGAATCATTGCAGAGCATGGAAACCCGGCCCATAAGCTGGAGCACCGGATTTTCACCTGCGGGCTGGCCTTCTTTGAGTACCTGGCCTTCGGGTGCGTACCCTTCACCCGTAACTACGTATGCTGATTCGGCCGTGACCGCCGACACCACCATCATTTCCATCAAGGTCAGAGTCCCAGTCTTGTCGGAACAGATGCGCGAGACCGAGCCCAGGGTTTCGACTGCCGGCAGACGCCGGATGATGGCGTTGCGCTGAGCCATGCGCTGCACGCCGATCGCAAGCGTAACCGTAATGAGAGCGGGCAATCCCTCCGGGATCACCGAGACCGCTATGCTGATGACCTTCTGGAAAATGTCCACGAAGTCCATGTTCTGGATCCATCTCCCATAAGCGAAGACGAGGACGGTGACGATCCCTATAACTACGGTGATTGAATAGCCAAACTTCTTGATCTGGCGCAGCAACGGCGTCTCCAGCGCACTGACCGAGGTCATCATCTGGTTGATGCGGCCCAGTTCGGTGTTCGAGCCGGTTGCAACCACCACCCCGGTTCCGCGCCCGGACGCAACCAGCGTTCCTGAAAACGCCATGCCTTCCCGATCACCGATCGTGGCCTTGTCGGATACTGCATTCGTGGTCTTATCGATGGGCACGGACTCGCCGGTGAGCGCCGCTTCCTCTGTCCGCAGGTTCTTGACCTCGACCAGACGAAGATCCGCTGGAACCTTGTCACCCGATTCGAGAAGCACGACATCTCCGGGCACCAGCTCCTCAGATGGGATCAGGCGAACCTCTCCGCCGCGCAAGGTTCTGGCCTCTGCTGAGAGCATGTTGCGGATCGAGTCGAGCGCTTTCTCGGCCTTGCCTTCCTGAATGAAGCCGAGCAGCGCGTTAATAATGACAACGCCCAGAATGATTGCGGAATCGAGCCACAGGCCAATCATCATCTTGACGAATCCCGCACCCAGCAGCACGTAGACGAGGACGTTATCGAATTGGTGCAGGAACCGCTTTAAAGGCCCTTCTTTCTTGCTCTCAGGCAAGCGATTGGGACCGTACTTCTGAAGGCGGTTCGAGGCTTCAGCTGCATTCAGCCCGGATTGTGTGTTGCAATCCAGCCGCTTCTTTACTTCATCGATAGGCAACGCGTGCCAGGCTGTGTCGCTGCTCCTGGACGTGGACGCCGACGTGGAGGCCACTGTCGTATTCATGGGCATGCTCCCTTCACCCTCAGGCCTGCCCGCATACTGCACTACTTCGGACGCGGCGACCCGGAGAGTGTTGACGGCAAAATCAAAAGCGCCAATACAGAGGCACGATAAAGACAACCACGACTGCCCACGATATCACGATGAGCAGGTCAAACCTGATAGGAGACTGAATAACTTGATATAGTCCGATTTTCAAACCCTGTCTAACGGGCCTCACGTGAATTCCAGGGTGCCGTTTGGCTCGATCGAAAACTTGCGTTCTGGCGCTCTGGTCTGGTGCAGCACAACGAAAGATTTTTGCGATGCGATGCCGACTGCACTCCGAAGCTCTCCCCCCTGCGTGGTAACCAGTCGGACAACGCTGCCGGCGTTCAGAAGTTGCCGGCCGTTTAAAAAGAGTTCGGCGCGACCGGGCTCATATCTCATCTCAGCAGTCAATGTAGGGTTCACTCGCAGGCGGAAGCTGGAGCGGTTGCTGACCGGTGGACGAACGTTCCACTCCAGACGGTCGCCAACTCTGCGAACACCCGCGAGTCTCCATGTGAAATCTATCAGCGCAAGAGCAGCGGGAGAATAACCCGGAGCATCGTCAGTGAACACGCCCGTCAGGGGATCGAGTTGTTGCCGAAAGTCAGCGGCGCGAAGAATAGCAGTGACCCACTGCTGCATGAGACAGGCGAGGTCTGCAGGTTTGTTGTAGTGCTCCATCCACCGCGGTGCGCGCAGAGCCGTCAAAGCCTGCGAAGCTCCTCCCCAGGAATTGCGCGGGATGGGGCGAACGAAGTGTGGATCGTCAAGCGCGATTGAGGGTAGCGGATACGGAGCCCAGAATGCGCTGGGATTATGAATCTGTCTCTGGTAAATAGTCTCAAAGAGCTCCTGATCGACCACGTGCTCTCCCAGCACGCGGACGATCACGTCGCCGCGAATGCGCACAAAATGGTTTTGGGCATCGAGATCGTAGAATGCAGCATCGGAGCCGTCGTAAAGCCGATCCAGTATCGCGGAGCGAATTGCAGCGGCGAGTTCAAGCCAGTGGTCCGCTTCAGAATTCTTTCCCAGCGCCTCAGCCATCGCGGCAAGCGCAACGCGTCCTCCATACACGGTTGCCGAAAGATCCGGGCACAACCGCGGCAGCGATGGGACAGGTGGACATCTACGTGCGTCACCATCAGGACAGCGATTCGGAATTCCGGACCAGCGCGGACTGTTGTCGTGTCCGGTATCAAATGTGCAGAACCCTTCGCACAAGCCTGTGTGTCGCGTATCCCGATAACGGCGAAGCCATGCATCCCAATCGGCACAGCTGCGGTATGCGGCTTCGAGCAGTTGGCTGTCCTGGATCTGTTGCGAGAGTTCCCAGGCTGTGGCCGCAATTGGGACCACCATCTGGATTTGCCCATGACCGATCTCGCTCACCTTTATATTGCAAGGTATCTGGCCATCTTCGTGCTGTAGTTCGAAAAATGCGAGATGGTTATTGCGCGCTATATCCGGGCGGATCGCGGAATAGACCAGGCCTTCATGGGGCGCACATTCCAACCAGATTCCGCGATAGACACTGCCCTCGATCAGCACCGGTTTGTGGTAGCCCGGCAATATCTGAACATTGGCAGCAAGAAGATCGAGCGCACGTTGATAGTGACTCTGAAGTCCGGAATCAGTGGTCTGAAAAAAGGTGCCGGAGGCGTCTGCCGCGGCAGAGTCTTTCGTTAAGGCCTCCAGATATTTTTCGCCGAAGCCCATGCCCGGCAAGAGGGCAGCAACACTTGCCAGCAGTCCAGATCGGGCCAGAAATTCGCGTCTTCTCATGATTCTGGCCATTTCGAGTCCCACAGCTTACCAGGGATTACTGCCAGTGGTCGATCGTGGACCCAGTCCAGGTCGACGAATCCCGGCTCTGCGCTCTTAGTCGTATACGCGGCTGATCTGTACGCCAGCTCCAGTTGCGGGAGGATGGATTCTTTGCGTCCTTTATGTAGATAAGATGCTGATCGGGATCAAAAGCCAGACTGTATCGCAGCGAGTGAGTCAGCCGTAGGCTCCACTCATTATTGAAAATCCCAATCAGAACCACCGCCCCTTCTCTGAGATCGGAAAAAGGACTCAAGTTCTCCCTATCAGAGGGCATTTTAGCTTGCCGCCGCGTTTATCTCTAAAAAATAACGCCTGGATGACTTTCTCTTCATCGTCGTTCAGACCCTGTTCAACCAAAATTGACCGGCCAGCAATACGATCACCCCGGATGTTCAAGTAAACATTATTGCTGGAGGTAAAGAATGAAAAAAGCAATCGCTCTCCTTTCCCTGGCAATCGTCTGTTCCGTAGGTACCGCAATTGCCGAGGATGACGGCTTTGATCACGGCCACAACCACGACAAAATTAAGCGCGTTCTCCTGATCAGCATCGACGGCATGCACGCCGTGGATTTCAAAAACTGTGTGAATGGCATCGGCACGGTTAAGAATGGCGAACCTTACTGCCCTGCGCTTGCCGCTCTAGGCAAGACCGGGATCAACTACGTCGCCGCTTCCACCTCAAAACCCTCCGATTCCTTCCCTGGCCTGACGGCGATCGTCACTGGGGGAAGCCCTGCTCTCACAGGCGTTTATTACGACGTCGCCTACTCCCGTAACTATGACGCTCCTGCGAAGACCACCGGCAACGGCCTCGCGGCCGGCCCCTGCACACCCGGCGCGGCCCCGACCGGCACGACGACAGAATATGAGGAAGGCATCGACATCGACCAGACCAAGGTGAACGGCGGCGCTCCCGGCGCGGCCCTGACTGACGGGGGCATCAACTCCATCAATCCCCAAAGACTGGTCCGCGACCCCAGCAAGGGCTGCGCTCCCGTTTACCCCTGGGAATTCGTCCGTGCCAACACCATCTTCAGCGTCATCCACAAGGCTGGCGGATACGCTGCATGGTCTGACAAGCACCCCGCCTATTCGTCGGTCGCCAGCGGCCTCGGCCCAATGGCTCTCGACGATTTCTATGCGCCCGAAATCAACTCGACTGTGATCGCTCTTCCAGCCGTCCAGACGCCCACCGGCTTATCCTGCGCAACTATTCCCGATCCCGGTTCGGACCTGACCGCCTGGACCAATAGCTTCCAGAACATCGAGTGCTATGACACCCTGAAGGTCAACGCAATTTTGAATGAAATCGATGGCAAGGACCACCTCGGGCTCAGGAAGACCAAGGTGCCGAACATCTTTGGGATGAACTTCCAAGCCGTAAGCGTCGGTCAAAAGCTCGTCGAGAAGAGCAACAGTACTAAAGGCGGCTACCTCGATGCAGCTGGGACACCATCGGAAGCACTGCTTGGCGATATCAAGTTCGTCGACGCTTCCATCGGCAAGTTTGTCGAAGAGCTCAAGTCCAGGGGCTTGTATGACACGACCATGATCGTCATCACTGCCAAGCACGGCCAGTCGCCCATCGATCCTAACCGCTACGTCTCACAACTCATCAACGGCTCTTCGCCGGCGACCCTGCTCTCCAATGCCGGCTACATTCCAGACTCCGAATCCACCACCGGCAGCGGCATTGGACCAACGGAAGATGATGTCTCGCTGCTCTGGCTGAAGAGCTCCGCCGACACCGAAGCTGCCGTCAAAATCCTCGAAGACAACCCCGCTCTCATCGGTCTCGGGCAGATTTACTACGGCCCGACGGTCGCACTCAACTTCAACGACCCAACCGTAGATCCGCGCACCCCGGATATCATCGTGACCCCGAATGTCGGCGTCACATATTCCGGCAGCACCGCGAAGCAGGAAGAGCACGGCGGGTTTGCCCATGACGACACCAACGTTATGCTGCTGCTCTCCAACCCCTCGTTCCAACCGCGTACAGTGCGCGCCGAAGTTGGTACCGCCCAGGTGGCGCCCACCATCCTCAAAGCGCTCGACCTCAATCCGGCAGAGCTGGATGCTGTTCGTGCCGAAGGAACCAGCGTTCTTCCGGACGTCGACCTTCAGTAATCCGGCCGCAAGAACCGGGTCAACCGACAGCGGACGCTCCTTCGGGGGCGTCCGCTGTTTTTGTAGGCGGGAGGACTATCCTACTCATATCGGGTAACACGCTGTCCAAGATCCCTTCGCCTGCTACCCTTTTCGTATATGCGTGTGCTTGTAGTCGAAGATGAAGTCCGGCTCGCCGACAACATAGCAGCAGCCCTCCGCGAGGGCGCCGGATTTGCCGTTGACTGCGCAAATAACGGTGAGGACGGAGCGATACTCGCCGATTACCACCACTACGATCTCATCCTGCTGGATCTCATGCTTCCTAAACTGGACGGCTTAGGGGTCGTTCATCATCTTCGAAGGCGGTCTTGCACGACACCCATCCTGGTCTTGACCGCGGTTGGAGAAGTGAACAGGAAAATTGATCTGATCAATGCCGGAGCCGACGACTACCTCACGAAGCCCTTTGATCTGGGTGAACTCATCGCCCGCTGCAAGGCTTTAATCCGGCGCAGCAGAGGAAGTGCGCAACCCATGCTAACCGCCGGCACACTCACTCTAAATACCGTAGAGCAGATCGTGAGACAGAACGGCACACCCATCGACCTGTCTCCGACGGAATACCGCATTCTCGAATATCTGATGTTTCGGCCTCGAGCCATCGTTTCAAAGCGAGAGCTGTTGGAGCACCTCTACGATTTCACCTGGGAGCACCACTCCAACGTCGTTGAGGTTCACGTCTCCAACCTTCGAAAGAAGTTGAACGAGCAGGGTTCCGGCACCTCACCAGTAGAAACGATCAGAGGCCGTGGCTATCGTCTTCTTCAGCCGGAGCACACGCCGTGAGAGAGCGCTCGCTAACCAGGCAGCTTATCACAACGGTTCTCGCAACCCAGCTGTTGTGCGCCATCGCTTTATCGGGCGCGGCGCTGCTGCACGAGCGGCGTGAACGCTTTCGCACCTTTGACGTGATGCTTCGCGGTCGAGCGGATTCTCTGCTGGGTGCGGTGCAGGACGCGGAAGATCCTGGCGACAATGTGATGGTCGACCAGACGGAGCTGGCTCTTCCTCCTGAAGATGCCTATGCGGTTATCGATGTAAGCGGCCGAATCCTTGGCCGGTCGCCGCTCTGGGATGGTTCCTTTCGCGTTCCTCCAGCGAACGGTTACACGAACCAGCGGGCCCATGGAGAGCACTACCGGGTTCTCCGCACTGACGGCGTTCGCGTGATCGACCGCGAAGAACATGGCGGCATCCGACGTCCCGTCGTGCTTGTCTACGCCACTCCGACGAAACAATTATGGCACTCCATCTTCGAAGCGGTTCGTTTCTATGTCTTCTCAAGCTTGTTACTTCTGGCTTTGACGGGGATCGCCCTGGCATGGCTTCTCCGGAGAGGATTGTCGCCGCTGCGTGACCTGGCACAGGAGGCTGGAAAAGTATCAGCGCAATCCTGGCATTTTCAACCGTCACCCGACGTATTACGCACGAAGGAACTCAAGCCGCTCGCTGCATCGATTACGCAGCTGCTGCGCGGTTTAAAAGAATCGTTTGCACAGCAGCGGCGCTTCACCAGCGATGCCGCACATGAACTCAAAACTGCACTGGCTGTAATCAAATCCTCGCTGCAGTTGCTTACCATGCGGAGACGCACCAATGAGGAATATGGAGTGGGATTGGATCGCCTGCGCGCAGACACAGCGCGGATGGAAGAACTGGTAAGCCGTATGCTCGTGCTCGGTCGAGCCGATGAGCGCCAGGACGGCAGTTTCGCGCATTCGGACCTCGGACACTCACTCAAGCGTGCTGCGGCTCAGCTTGAACCACTTGCAAATATGCGGCAGGTCGAGATTGCTATATCGGCTCCTGTCGGTGTCTCTGTGGCTCTATCAGAAGAGGATGGGGAGACGCTTTGTTCCAACCTGCTGGCAAATGCTGTTCAGCATAGCCAGGCACAGTCGCGTGTCACGGCAGCCGTTCGACTCGCCATGGGGAATGTAGAGCTGACCGTAACCGATCAGGGAGAAGGTATTCCGGAACACGCTCTCTCCCATGTATTTGAGCGCTTTTATCGTGCCGATAGCTCGCGCGCGCGCGAAACTGGTGGCGCCGGGCTCGGCCTGTCCATTTGCAAAGCGATCGTCGGCAACAGCAAGGGCACGATCCACATCAACAGCGGTCAAGACCGTGGAACGGAGGTATCCGTAATCTTCCCGTCACAGAATGGGGCATAACGCCCTTCTTCAGCATGCCTTAATGATGCTGCCCGGAGAATTAATCTGGCAGTGCCAGTTCCCATCAATGTCTTGGAGCACTTTATGCAGAAGACCCGTTTCATTTCCCGCACACGCATCTTCACGGCAACCGGAGCCTTGACGCTCTGCAGCCTGTTCAGTTCAGCGATGTATGCTCAGAAACCCTATGAGGTGCTGGATCATTGGAAGGTCGGCGGCACCGGGGGATGGGACTATCTGCTGGCCGATCCGGGCGAGCACCTGCTCTATGTCACGCATGGCCCACGAGTCGAGGTGATCGATACTCGTTCGGGTAAAGCGATAGCATCCATCACCGGACTCAAAGGTACGCATGGTGTTGCGCTCGATTCAGACGGCAAGTACGGCTATATCAGCGACGGCGCCAGCAATGATGTCGTTATTTTCGATCGCCACACCTTTCAAACAATTACGCGCATTCCTGCCGGAACCAATCCGGATGGCATCGTCTTCGAGCCGGTGACGAAAACGGTTTGGGCCTTCAACGGCCGCAGCAGCGATGTGACTGTGATCGATGCCAGCCAGCAGAAGGTCGTCGCTACCATAAAATTGCCCGGTAAGCCTGAATTCCCCGTTGCCGATGGCAAGGGCAACGTCTTTGACAACATTGAGAGCGCCAACTCGATCGTCCGTCTCGATGCTCGCGCGAAGGCGCTCACGGCAACATGGAAACTAAGCAATTGTGAATCGCCCTCCGGGCTTGCCATGGATTTAGAGCGCCGCAAGCTTTTCGCCGTATGCGACGGGAAAAAGATGGCGGTCGTCGACGCAGATTCCGGTAAGCAGATTGCCACTCCTGCTATCGGCGATGGACCAGACGCAGCAG
>DATAQX010000558.1:0-8905 GCA_036264455.1 Silvibacterium sp.
CTGAGCATGTCTTCATGCGCCACGATCACGCGGCTGGTTTTTCGGACGGATTCGGCGATGGCTTCCCAGTCGTAGGGATTGAGCGTGCGCAGGTCGAGGATCTCCGTCTCAATGCCGTGCTCGCGATGGGCTTTTTGAGCGGCCTGCAAGCTTCGCGGCACCAGCGCACCGTAGGTGATGAGCGTTACATCATCGCCTTCGCGAACCTTGGCGGCTTTGCCGAAAGGGATCATGTAGTCCGGGCCGGGATACGCTGCGCGGCCGAAGGTTTCGCGGTAGAGACGTTTGTGTTCGAGGAAGAGCACGGGATCGTCGCAGTGGATGGCGGTACGCAGCAGACCGTTGGCGTCGAGAGCGTTAGAAGGATAGACAACCCGCATGCCGGGCGTGTGCGTAAAGATGCTTTCCCCGTTTTGCGAGTGGTAGACGGCGCCTCCGGTGAGGTATCCCCCGGTAGCCACCCGGATGACGGTGGGGCAGGCCCAGGTTCCGTTGGAGCGCCACCGAAGAACAGCGAGCTCGTTGCGCATCTGATGAACGGCGGGCCAGATATAGTCCAGGAACTGAATTTCGACTACCGGCTTGAGGCCACGCGTGGCCATGCCGACAGCGCGGCCGACGATATTGGCCTCGGCGAGCGGGGAGTTGAAGACGCGGTCACTTCCAAATTCATGTTGAAGGCCCGCGGTGAGCTTGAAGACTCCGCCCTTGCCTTTCACCAGGCCCTTCTCTAAATACTCCTCACGCGAGCAGTCGGCGACGTCTTCGCCGAAAATGACGATCCGCGGATCGCGGCGCATTTCGTCCTTCAGGCAGGCGTTGATAAGGTCAGCCATGGTGCGCTCGTGATTGTCGGCCGTCCTGGCGGGAGCGGTCTGCAATTCGGGGCGCGTAGGGTCGTAGTCCTCGGAGTAGACGTGCTTCAGTATCTCGGCCTTGTCAGGCACAGGCAATGGCGAGCGCAGCACGCGCTCGGCGGCCTGCCGGACCTCATCGTCGACCTGTTGTTCGAGACGGGTGATGCCCTCTGAGTCGAGAATGCCCTCGCGCAGCAGGTGCATCTGCATCTTCGAGAGCGGGTCGCGCAGTGCGTCGGCATTGCGTTCGCTCTCCGGGCGATAAAGGCGGTCGTTATCCGAGTGCGAGTGGGAATAGGGGCGGGTGACGTGGCCATGGATGAAGGCCGGTCCTTTGCCGGAACGGCAGTGCGCCGCTGCTTCCTCGAAGGCGCGGTAGCTTACGAAAGGATCGGTTCCATCGATCTCGGCGAAGTGGAAGTTAGGGAAATTCTGAACCAGCGTCGAGATGTTTCCGCCGGGCGTGTTCACTTCAACCGGAACCGAGATGGCGTAGCCGTTGTCTTCGATCACGAAGATGACCGGCAGTTTTTCGTTCGAGGCGGTGTTGAGCGATTCCCAGAATTCTCCCTGCGAGGTGGACCCTTCGCCGACGGAGACATAAACAACTTCGTCACCGTGGAAAATGACATCACGCCAGGCGCGATAGTCTCCCTCATGCTTCTCAGCAGCTTCTGGATGCCGCGAGAAGTATCTGCCCGCTTCGGCGCAGCCGACGGCGTGCAGACACTGAGTCGAGGTTGCTGAGGACTGCGAGACGATGTTGAGAGCCGGACTGCTCCAGTGCGATGGCATTTGGCGGCCGCCGCTTGCCGGGTCAGCCGCGGCACCGACGGCCTGCAGCAGCAGATCTTCGACGGTAAGACCGAGTGCAAGGCACAGGGCACGGTCGCGGTAGTAGGGGAAGAACCAGTCGTAGCCGGGCTTCAACACCAGGCCCGCGGCCACAAGCAGGGCTTCATGGCCGGCGCCGGAGATCTGAAAAAAGATCTTCTGCTGGTTCTTGAGCACGATTTCGCGGTCGTCCGTCCGGCGCGAAAGGTACATGAGCCGGTAGATTTCCGTGAGGCGTTCCGGCGTTAATTCTGAGATTGAATCCGGAACCAGATAAGACGCTGTTTTCGCCTTGCTTCGTTCTGCGCCGGAAACCGCACTACGGACCATGCATTACCCTCGATGGAAAACAGATCCCTGCTCCTTCTTCTTACGCGAAAGAACCCCAAATTGTACAGGGAGAGCAGGTAATCCCACCCGTACAGGCCAGAATTCAGAATATTCCTGGTCATCCGAATTTATTCATTGACAAGATACTATGTGCTGCATAGTATCTTGCCGTGAAAGACCCTGCCCCACCAGCACCGGACGCCGCGGAGAAATGGGAAGTCCAGCTTCGCAGGGGATCGCTTGAACTCGCGATCCTCGCCGCGCTTTGGGACGGCCGCCTCTACGGTCTCGAAATCCTCCGCCATCTCGAGAGCAACTCGGATCTCATCGTCGTCGAGGGCACTGCCTACCCCCTGCTCACTCGGCTGCGATCCCTCGGACTGGTCGAATCTGAATGGGTCGAGTCCGAATCCGGCCATCCTCGCAAGTACTACCGGCTTACTCCGGCCGGTCGGCAACGCGCCCTGGAAATGGCACGCATCTGGGCACGATTCTCCGGCAGTATGACCCAGCTCCTCACTCCCTTGAGCAAAGAAGTGAACAACAAAAATGAAGCAGGAAGAAGGATAGGAACGCCATGACCAGCTCGGCTGATTCCCAAAAGACCACCGATGCCTACCTTGCGGCCCTGCGCAGGCAACTGCGCGAGCTCACGGACGAGGATGCCAACGACATCGTCGAAGAAATCCGCGCCCATATCCTCGACAAGACCTCCGGCGACACCCCGTCTGAGACTGTGAAGGCCACGCTCGCCGCACTGGGCAGCCCGGAGGAACTCGCCAGCCGCTATCGCACAGAAGAATTGCTCAAACGCGCACAGATCGCCCGCTCCCCGGCCTTCATCCTGCGAAGCCTCTTCCGCTGGGCGACACTCAGCGTCCTGGGACTGATCGTTTTCCTCGTTTCGGTCGTCGGCTACTGCCTCGGCGCCGGACTCTTTATCCTTGGCGCTCTCAAGCTGATCTCGCCCAACAGGACCGGCGTTTATGGAGTTTTCTCAACCCATACCTGGGCTCTAAACTTTCAATCCGGCGGTCAGAACAGCGGCCATGATCTTCTCGGCTGGTGGCTCGTACCGATCGGCCTCTTGCTCGGCGCGGTACTGCTGGTGCTCACTTTCCGCTTCGGCCTCTGGAGCATTCGGAAATTCTGGCGTCCGCGGGCATGGCAGGAAGCCTGAATCAGAGAATGGATTACTCGGTTCGCTGACTGCGATGTATTCGCAGCATTCCTCTTACTCGCCCGTGTAGCTGCGCGGTAGTGTGCAATGACGCCTTGCCAGCCAAACGCGTCGCGCTGAAGAAACCCTGTTGCCGCATGTACACACCATGCCGTAGACTCAGCTTTCTCACCCTGCATACTGGATTTAGCGCGGACTTAAGAGCAAGGGTGCGGATAGCATGCTGGCAACCTTACGCTTCCAACCCGGAACTGCATTGACCAGCGCTTTCGCAGCATGCTTTAATGACGCGTTTTGTGTATGTTCGCGCGCTTGGCATGGCTATGCGGCCCGACTCATCCGGGTCGCAGCGAGTGGTTGTCAAATGGCGGGCTTTGAAAACAAGAACATAGCGTTCCTGTGTTTAGACAGTAAGGCGTCGGACACAGGGATTTTACAACCCTGGAGGCTTTTGAATGGCGTTTTTCTTACCGGTAGCGGCAGCGTTGTGGCAGTCCCAAGGCGGCGCGCCGGCAGGCAATGAGGATCTTTATCTGTGGATCGCGCTCGCGACCGGCATCGTTGGCCTGCTGGCTGCCTTTCTCTTTGCGCGCTCCGTGCTCCGTTCCGACACCGGAACGCCGGAGATGCAGCGCATTTCAAACGCTATCCGGGAGGGCGCTGAAGCCTTCATGAAGCGGCAGTATGGCACCATCGCATTAATTGCGGTGGCGCTGGCGGTAGTTCTTTTTATCGGATACAGACTTTCTCCTTTTACAGCTCCTTTTGCAAACAAGGTAGTTATCAGCTTTCTGATTGGCGCGACATGCTCGGCGCTGTCCGGTCAAACCGGTATGTGGGTGTCCATTCGGGCCAATATCCGCACGGCGGCAGCGGCGCGCACCAGTATGGGGGATGCGCTCAAGATCGCGCTGCATGGCGGAGCGGTGACGGGCCTGGTGGTGGTAGGGCTTTCATTGATCGGGGTGGGCCTGTTGTTCCTGGCCTTTGGTGGCCTGAATAACCCGCAGCAGGTTCCCTACCAACTCGTGGGCTTCGGCTTCGGCGCTTCGCTGGTGGCGTTGTTCGCCCAGCTGGGCGGCGGCATTTATACCAAGGCCGCGGATGTGGGCGCCGACCTGGTCGGCAAAGTCGAAGCTGGAATCCCGGAAGATGATCCACGCAACCCGGCTGTAATCGCGGATCTGGTGGGAGACAATGTGGGCGACTGCGCAGGGCGCGGGGCGGACATTTTCGAATCGACCGCCGCCGAGAACGTAGGCGCGATGATTCTGGGCGCCGCGCTGTACCCGGTCTTCGGACTTAAGGGCATTTTGTTTCCGCTCATCGTGCAGGCGATTAATCTGATCGCGAGCATCGTTGGGGTAAGCATCGTCCACAGCGGCGAGGACGAAGATCCGATGCACGCCCTCAACAAGGGCTACTACGTTACTTCTCTGCTGGCGCTGGCCGGTTTTGCGGTGGCCATTCACTTCATGCTGGGTGGGCGATGGTGGCTGCTGGGCAGCGGCATCTGCGGCATCGTTACGTCGTTTCTCTTTGTGCGCATCACCGAGTACTACACGGAGACGCGCTTTAAACCGGTGCAGAGTATTGCACAGGCGTCGACGACCGGACCCGCGACGAACATTATCCAGGGACTTGCGGTAGGCATGGAAACGCCTGCGCTTCCAGTGATAGTGATCAGCGCGGCACTCTTGTTGAGCTATTACTTCGGCACCAGGGGCCTGGCGGATGTGACGACGATTTCGAGCTACGCCAAGGGCATCTACGGCACGGCGATTGCGACGATGGGCATGCTTTCATCGGCGGCCTACATTCTCGCCATGGACACCTTTGGGCCGATCACCGACAACGCGGGCGGCATCATCGAAATGAGCGACCAGCCGCACAGCGTCCGCACCAAGACGGACAAGCTCGACGCTGCCGGCAATACGACCAAGGCCTTGACCAAGGGCTACGCGATTGGATCGGCATCGCTCGCCGCCTTCCTGCTCTTCTCCGCATATTTGGCCACAGTTCACGACATCGTTCATCAGCGGGTGACTGCGGCCGGCGGAGTTGTGCCGGCTGGATGGACTTTCTCGAATGTAAATCTGGCCTCAGTCCCGGTCTTCGTGGGCGCACTGCTCGGCGCGATGCTCACATATCTCTTCTCGTCGATGGCTATCAAGGCGGTGGGGCGCGCGGCTCAGACCGTGATCCAGGATGTGCATGAGCAGTTCCGCGACAATCCGGGGATCATGGAAGGCACGTCGAAGCCGGACTACGGGCGTTGCGTGCGCATCGTGACGGGAGCAGCGCTTAAGGAAATGGTGTTGCCCGGTATTCTGGCCGTGGCCATGCCGCTGGCGGTGGGCTTGCTATTCCACCACTTTGGCGCGGAATTCAATCCAACGCCGCTGAGAGACTGGCCGGCGATTCAAGGCGTGCCAGTTAATCTGGGGGGCGCGGAAGCGGTCGCGGCTCTGCTGATGGTGGGCACCATAAGCGGAGTGCTGCTGGCCATGCTGATGAATAATGGCGGCGGTGCGTGGGACAACGCCAAGAAGCTGATCGAAACCGGCGCGCATGGGGGCAAGCGTTCGGAAGCGCATAAAGCCGCCGTTGTGGGCGATACGGTTGGCGATCCATTCAAGGACACAGCCGGCCCGTCCCTGCATGTGCTGATCAAGTTGCTGGCCACGGTGACGCTGGTGCTGGCTCCGCTGTTTCTGTAAAAGCCCCATCTGACAATCAACGATCATCCGGGAAGAAGGAGATTCTTTCCGGGGTGATCTTATCTGTCTCCCGAAAGTCTCAACGAAACTGCCACGGCAGAGATGCCACGGCCTTCTGTTATCGTGTCGAGCATGCTACTCAAGCCATGGAAACGGTGGTATTCGGAGACTCCGCGCAACGCCCTCTATTACCAGGGCATTCCCTTCGCGCGGATGAGGGTGCTGTTTCTCGCCGTCTTTTGTCTGTTCGGCATCATAGGGCTATTCAACGACCTGCTCAACCTGGGCAAGGTCCCATATGTGATCGTCCTGCTCAATACGGTGGTCAGCGGATGCGTAGCCCTGGTTTATGTGCTGATCGCTACACGCTACCACCGTTACTGGTTTGTTGTCGTAAGCATCCTTCAGGTTCCCTTCTGGATTGGGTTTGGCTTTTTCATCAACTTTCTTTACACCCACTTTCATCTGCATGAGGTTCCTTCAGCGCAAGGTATCCAGGTAGTTGCGATCGCCATACTTACGCTGCTCATCATGTCCTATAGCCTGTTCATCAGCTTCATCACGAGGCAGGGAGCGGACGCTTATCGAGTGCGCAACGAATTGGCATTGGCGCATGGCATCCAGCAAACTCTGGTCCCGCCGGTCACGGTGCGGACGGCCCGCTTTGAGATCTACGGCATCTCGAAGCCCAGCGAAAAGGTTGGCGGCGATCTGGTGGATGCGCTCTCCCTTCCCAACGGCGATGCGATCGCCTACCTTGCAGACATCGCGGGACACGGGCTGCAGGCGGGAATTCTGATGGGGATGCTGAAGACTGCGGTGCGCACCGCGCTGCTCGAAGCCGGCGAACTCGAAGCGCGGCAGACTCTCCCCCTCTTGCTGGACCGGCTGAACAGTGTACTGCCGGTGGTCAAAGAGGCGCACATGTATGCAACCTTTACCGGCTTCCGTCTGGGCGTGGACGGCAGCGTCCACTACGCGCTCGCGGCCAGCCCTCCCATTCTGCACTGGCATGCGAATCGCTCAGAGCTGTCGCATGTCGAGGAAGAGCAGTTCCCTCTCGGCTTGCTGCCGGTACCTGTATTTGACGGCAGCACCATCGAAGCGCTTCCCGGCGATCTGCTGGTTGTTGCCACGGACGGCATTCTGGAAGTAAGCGATAAGAGCGGAGAAGAGATGGGCACGGAGCGGCTGAAGGCAGTCATTGCTGCCAACAGCCATGCTCCGCTTGCAGAACTGGCGGCGCGGGTTCTGGCTTCGGCAGAGGTTTTCGGAAAACAGCTCGACGATCAGACGATCCTGATCGTCCGCTGTCTCTGAGAATTCTTACCGGCCCGCTTTCAAAACCTTGGCCGTGGTGACAATCTGCCCCGTGTGGCGCTGCGTGTGATCGGCCAGGTGTACAAGCAGACCTCCGACGCTGGTAGGAAGCTGCTTCTTGCCGACTCCGCGCGCCTGTTCGAGGTCGGCCGCTGCGAAGGCACGGACACGATCCGCTGCGCCGGCAATTCCCTGCTCGAATTCTGCGAATAACTCATCGCGGGTTGCGTCAGGGGCAGATTCACTCCTGAGCGTGGCAATTTGCTCCGCACTGAGCTGGTTGCCTTCGGCGTAGGTGAGCAAACGATCGAGGCTGCGCGGAATGTGGCGCAGGTGAAAGGCGATGGGCGTAAGGCCCAGTGGAGCGGCATTCAAATCCGCATCGCTCAGGCCAGCGCACCAAGTTGCCGCGTCTTCGCGGGCAAGGTCGAATGCGTGCAGGATGGCGCGCAGAACGGCAGGAAGTTCGGAGTGTGTTCCGCGCAGCCAGGGTTCGGGCTGGCTAGCGACTTGTTGCGTCGGTTGTAACGTTGACGTTGTCATTTCTCAGAGTCCCTTCTTCTCACGAAATTCTCGCACGACCACCGCAGGATCGCGATGCTGGCCGTCCACCGCTTCATTCATGGCGCGCATATCATCGGCAGTAATTTTTCCGGCGAGAGCGTCGAATGCGGTCTGCATCTGCGGCCAGCGGCGCAGCGCGTCATCGCGTACCAGAGGCACGGCCTGATAAGGCGGGAAGTAATGCTTGTCATCTTCGAGCGCGGTCAGGCCAAAGGCCCGTATGGGGCCATCCGTCGAGTTTCCCGCGATCATGTCAACCTGGCGGGAGTTAAGTGCGCGGTAGAGCAGTCCCAGGTCCATGGTGCGTGGTGGACCGGCGAATTTGAGCCCATATGCGGCGCTCAGACCGGGAAGCCCGTCGGGACGCTGCTCGAACTCGTAGCCGACGCCGAGCTTCCATTGCGGCGTGTATGGCGCGGCCTGGCTTAGGGTTTGAAGATGCAGACGGCGCGCGTCGTCTCCGCGAATGACCATGGCGAAAGTATTTTCAAAGCCCAGCGGATCGGCAACGGTAACACCATAACGCGAAGCATAGAGGCGACGCACGGTGTCGAGAACGGCCTGTGGATCCCGACTCACAGGCTGCTTGAGAATCGCGGTGAGCGCGGTCCCTGTGTATTCGATATAAGAGTCGATGCGGCCTGCGACGAGAGCCTGCTGGCAAATGTAACTGCCGGCGAGATAAAAGCGCCGCTCGACCTTGAGATTCGACTTTGCTTCGATCTCCTGCGCGAGAAGCTCGCCAAGTACTACCTGTTCGGTGAAGTTCTTGGCTCCGATTACCGGATTATTGGGCCGCGGCGGCGCGCAGGAAGCGAGTAAGGCGCATATTGCAACTGCCGCGGTGACAGATATCCGCTGAATCATTTCGCTGGCACTCGCAACTTGTGCTCGAGCAGTCCGAGAAGCCCATCGGCAGCCAGGGCAAGCAGCGCGGCGGGAATAGCTCCGGCGAGAACAAGCCGATTGTCGACAGAGGCCACGCCGCGGAAGATCAACTCACCCAGTCCACCCGCCCCGACGGCCGCGGCAATGGTGGCGATGCCAACGCACGTAACGGTAGCGGTGCGGAGTCCGGCGAGAATGAAGGACGATGCCAG
>DATAQX010000590.1:0-5210 GCA_036264455.1 Silvibacterium sp.
ACGAGCCATGATCTGCAGGTGGGCCAGAAGGTGTACGCCATCGGCAATCCTTTTGGCCTGAGCGGAACCATGACCCGTGGCATCATCAGCTCGATCCGATCCATACGAAACGGAGAGGGCGCGCCAATCGAGGACGCGATCCAGACGGATGCCGCCATCAATCCCGGCAACTCCGGCGGACCGTTGCTCAATATGGCTGGTGAAGTCATCGGCATGAATACTGCCATCTATACTCAGTCCGGGACCTACGCCGGCGTGGGCTTCGCCATGCCCTCCAACACCGTCATCAATGACTACAACCAGCTGATAAGCCCTGAGCACCGGGTCACTCGCGGCAGTATCGGAATCAATTTCCAGGGCAATCTGCCCAGCGCTGTCAGCCGTGTCTATGGATTCAAGTCCGGAGTACTCATCAGCAGCGTGACGCCCGGATTTGGCGCCGACAAGGCCGGTCTCAAGGCCGGAGACATCATCACCACGGTCGATGGCCGCTCAGTGAAGGACGGGGATGACCTGGTGAACGATATCTCCGGGCGCAAACCCGGCACGACTGCCAAAGTCGGATACCTGCGCAACGGCCAGCATCTTGAAACCACCGTTACCATCGGCGATCGTGCCAAGATGATTGCAGCGGCCGACACTTCGCAGGATCAGGAAGAGAGGTCCGGTCCTGCTGCACCGGATGCGGTGCAGTCCAAGCTGGGTCTCGGAGTCGCCGACTTGCCGCAGGGCGCTCCAGCCGGGCTGCACGGAGTGATCATCCAGTCCGTCAAACCCGGCTCCTTCGCCGACGAGATCAATCTCACCAGCGCGCAGGGGTATGTCATCGTCTCGGTCAACAAGCACCCCATCCACAACGTGGCTGAGTTCCGCCCCATCATCGCCGCGCTCAAGCCCGGAGATGACGTGGTCTTCGAACTCGTTGACCCGCAACGTCCAAAGGGTGGCAGCAGTTACGTTGGTGGAACGCTGCGCTAGGGGGAATCAAAGGAAATAACCGGCTCCTGAAAAGTAACAGGGCCGGTTATTTTTCTGTTGCATTCTTGCCCGACCGCCATTAGGCTGCTCCCATTGCCCTCCTGTATTAATGTTTAGATCGCTCTTGCCGATATCTTTCCTATGAGGTCTGTAGCATGCATTCAGCTCGAGCCTGGCAATCGCTGTTAATCATTGCCACATTGTCAGTTACCCCCGCTCTAGCGCACCGCACTCATCGTGCTCCGACAGCTGGTCACCCCAAATCCTCAACCCACAAGAGCAAGAAGGCATCCCATGCGGTGCAGGGACAGCGCAGCATCGACCCTGAACGCGCGAAAGAAATTCAAAGCGCTCTGATCCGCGAAAAATATCTCTCCGGCACACCCAGCGGCCAGTGGGATCCTGAGACCGAGGCGGCCATGCTCAAGTATCAGGCAGACCACGGCTGGCAAACCAAGCTCACCCCTGATTCCCGTGCCATCATCAAGCTCGGCCTCGGACCGGCTCACAAGTCTGAAGGAACTCAGTTAGGAAGCAATGCTGCCTCTTCCCTGCCCGCCAATCCTGCGGTCAGCGACAGCAACACGCTGGCATCAACGCACTCGATTCAGAATTAGCTGAAGAACGGCCAGCTGACCGTTCTTCAGCTGGCCTTTTCATTTTTTCGCGAACGAGCGGCATAGCGTTACCATGTTCCAGATATCATCGGGCTTGGCTCGATCTCCTTCGGCAGGCATGTTGTCGCCTTTGCCCTTCTGGATGATGTAGAACAGATCCCCATCCGTCAGGTCCTTCAGCGCCACTGGATCTTGATAGTCCTTCATCTGAAATTTCGACTGCACAGCCAGGTCGCCCTTCCCGTCGCCGCCTGCTCCGTGGCACATCGCGCAATCGTAGCCCCACATCTTCTTCACCTTTGCCATGCCTTCAGCAGTCGGTTTCACCGGATTGGTTTTGCTGGCAATGTCCGGAGGGACTTTGAACTCGGTGGCTTGTGCAGAGGGAGAAGGGCTCCGAAACAAAAATGGAACAGCCCCTAACGCAAGAAGCGCGGGGAAAATCACAACACACTTAAGCACAGCAGCCTCCTGGCTGGAAGTAAGAGGGGATGTCGGGCGCGATTCTACGCCTAACAAGAAACAGCCGGAAAGGATTATTTAGAGCTTGGAACCAGGTTCATATAGGGCAAGCCAGGCTGGAGAAAGCGCGGATGAGGCATAAGCAAGGCATGCAGGACGACCAGATCATACGAGGGCCTGTTAACAGGCCCTAGCTTCCTGTAAACCTCCAGCTATTCCCGGTTCGAAAACGGATTCACAATCTGCACGAGGAATGGCGTGAAATCCCGAACATTCCGTGTAACCACTATCAGTCCGCGGACCCGAGCCGTGGCGGCAATCATAGCGTCTTCCATAAGCTGCTCGGGACGGCCATCCATCAGCCTCGCCCACTCACGGAATGCGGACGCATCCATCGGAAGAATCTGGTAGCTCCCGGCGAGCTGATCAATCCATCGTTCAATGGCCGCGGCTTTGCCTGAATCCTGCCTCCGTGTGCGTTCCACTCCCGCCTGCAGCTCGCCCAGGGAGAGAGCGGATAGAAAGAGCTGGTGTTCCGGCACGCGTTCAATCCACGCCACCACTCCTCCGTGAGGCCTGGGCTTGCGCAGTTCGGAAATGACATTCGTGTCGAGCAGATACATTCTGACCTACAAGCTCTCTGGAGTTCGGCGGCGCAAGCGACCGCGTTTCGGCACGATATCCTCAAACCGCGGTCCCTTGTCCAGCAGCAATTCCTTCAGCCCGGGCCGCGCCGCACCCTGCAGCCTGCGCCATTCCTCCACCGGAACCAGCACGGCAGTCTCCACTCCTCGCCGCGTCACAATCTGCGGGCCTTCGCGCAGTGCGGTTTCAAGAAACTCACTGAAACGTGCCTTCGCATCTTGTAGCTGCCAGGCCATAAATGTTCCTTTTCGACTAGTCATCAGTCTAGTCAATACAAAATGAAAATTCAATTCGTAGCCTATTCGCCACCAATCCCAAACTGGCGGACAATAGAGGGATGCAGTCTCCATCCGCATTCACTGACGTCCCCGGCGCCCTTGAAGAGTTTCGCGCCGGACGCATGATCGTCGTCGTCGACGACGAGGATCGCGAGAACGAAGGCGACCTCACGCTCGCCGCCGAGTTCGTTACCCCAGAGGCGATCAACTTCATGGCCCGCTATGGACGCGGCCTCGTCTGTCTCACTCTCACTGAAGAGCGCGCCGACTATCTCCGCCTCGGCCCCATGACCCAACAGAACTCCTCACGCTTCGGAACAGCCTTTACCGAGACCATCGAAGCACGCGAGGGTGTAACCACCGGCATCTCGGCAGCCGACCGCGCCCACACCATCAAGGTCGCCATCGACGCCCGTTCCACCGCGCACGACCTTGCTCGCCCCGGGCACGTCTTCCCTCTGCGTGCCCGCCGCGGCGGCGTACTGGTCCGCGCCGGACAAACCGAAGCCTCCGTCGATCTCGCTCGCCTTGCGAGTCTTATTCCAGCCGGGGTTATCTGCGAAATCATGAACGACGACGGCACCATGGCCCGCGTGCCTGATCTCCAGAAATTCTGCGCCCAGCACGGACTCAAGATGCTTACCGTCGCCGAGCTCATTCGCTACCGCCTGCAGAACGAGCGCTACATCTTCCGCGTCGCCGAAAGCATGCTCCCCACCCCCTACGGCGAGTTCCGTGTCATCGCTTACGAAAGCGAAGTCAACGGCGGCGAAAGTCATCTGGCGCTGGTGAAGGGCAACGTTGGCGCAGATGATAAGGCGCTAGGCAGCGAGCCCGTCCTCGTCCGTGTCCACTCCCACTGTCTCGCGGGAGACATCTTTGCCGCCTCCACCTGCGATTGCCACCACCTTGTGCAGCAGTCCCTCCGGCTCATCGCCGAAGCTGGACGCGGCGCGCTGGTCTACCTGCACAATACCAGTCGCGGCTTCGACATCGACCGTACCGTGGATCCTCACCGCATTCTCTTCCATCGAGAAGCCCAGGCTCGCGCTCCCGAGGACGATAAACACCAGCGCATCCTTCGCCAGGTCGGTCTCGGCGGCCAGATCCTCGCCGATCTCGGCATTCACAAGATCCGCCTGCTTTCGAATACGCCTACACACGTCCCCGCTCTCCAGGGTTTCAACGTCGAGATCGTCGAGCAGGTGCCTATACCCGGTGAGCCCGTCCCCGCCCGGCGGTAATCGTGAGCCCGTCCCCGCCCGGCGGTAATCAGTCATATTCCGCCGCGGAACCTCTTTCCCCATGATTGCGTATCCTGGCAGCAAGGGCGAACCTGCCCTCAGGGAGTAAATTCACATGCGCCGCATCTTCGTTGCTGTCTTTGCGTTGTCCTTCCTCGCCGCAGCCGCGACCCGCGCGCATGCGAGTGACGACCGCGTTTCCTTCTTTCACAGCATCAACATTGCAGAGGGAGAAGAGACGCACGATACTGTCTGCATATTCTGCTCCATTCATGTGGATGGAGAAGTCCGCGGCGACGCTGTCGCCATCCTTGGCAGCATCCATTCAAACGGCATCATTCATGGCGACGCTGTCTCTGTGCTGGGCAACATCAGCCTCGGCCCCGACGCCAGCATCGGCGGCAATAGCGTTTCGGTGCTTGGCAGCGTGCGCCATCACAACAACAATCAAATCGGCAAAGAGCTTGTTCAGATTCCATTCGCGCTGATCTTAATCCCGGTGCTGACCTTTGCCCTTCTCATCTATGTAATTCGTTCACTTGTATGGCGCGCGCGCATGCCCTACCCCATGCCACCACCTCCGCCGCCATCATCGCGTGTGCGCTAGTGCGAAGCTCCGTCTGGACATTGACAATATATTCAACGATGGCCTGTAGGCTTCACCTTGAAAGACATTTCGCGCCGGAGCCTGCACACTGCCAGCGTCTTCTCAAAAAGCGGTGAGTATTACCTGCCTTTCTCTTCTGCTTTTGACGCAGGCATGGTCCCAACAGTCCGTAACCAACAAGTTGCTCGCCGATGGACATTACTGGCGAGCCCAGCCTTTGGTACAGGCTACTCTTCAAAAGAATCCGCAGGATGTTGATGCCCTGATCGCGCTCTCGACCATCCTGTGGTCCTACGGTCAATTGGAGGCCGCGACCGCTACGGCGGAAAAGGCAGTGATGGCAGCGGATGCAAGCGCATTTGCCCATGCCCAACTCTTA
>DATAQX010000011.1:0-9818 GCA_036264455.1 Silvibacterium sp.
GAGGTGAACGTCGCCAGCGGATACAAGATGAATGTCATCGGCTTTGGCTGGACGAACGCAGCGTATTTGAAGATGCAGGCTTTGCTGAAAAATTCCGGAGCGCCAATCGAAGCGGTCGTGATTCCGCACCGCGAGTGCGCGGCACAGGCAGCAACTCATTGAGGTTGCACGCAGAACGGGAGGCACAAGGCGAGTCCATTCAGTTCTAATCCCTGGTCCCTATCTGCTATCCTCACAAAACAAGAAATCCTATGCGTGCACTGGCTATTCTGCTCGCCATCCTGCTCCCGGTCTTTTCAGCAAGCGCCGCTGATCAATCGAAAACCATCGTCTGGAATATCCAGAGGCAGTATGTAGACATGCGGATGCATCACGTTCCGCAGCCCAACGCCGACCGCCTCGCGCAACTTAGGCAGACCTTCCATGATCTCGAGTGCAAAGGCGACCGGCTCCGCGAACTGCCGGCCGGCGAGGGTAAAAATCTGGTTTGCACGCTGCCGGGAACCGCGCAGCCGGGAAAAACCCTCGAAACCATCCTCCTCACGGCTCATTACGAACACGAGGGCCACGGTATGAGCGCCATCGACAATTGGAGTGGCGCGATCATGCTTCCTTTCCTGTATCACGCGCTCTCCGCCGTGCCCAGGCAGCACACGTTTGTATTTGCTGAAGTGGATGGAGAAGCCGGCGCCAAAGCTCTGCTCCGGTCTGTACCCCAGGTGAGGGCAGTCGTCGCATTTGAAGCGCTCGGCCTGGGACCGCCCTGCTTCTACATTCACCCCAGTGGATCGGTGCCTACATTTACTGAAATTGTCCTGAAGTCGGCACTGATGCGCGCCGCTTACCTGACGGGCGCGCGTGAGCCCGAAGCCTCGATACCCGGTTCATGGTTCAAAATCGACGACACCAAAGAGTTTCGCTACCGAGGCATCGCCTCCATCCTGTTTCACTCTGTCTCTGGCGCGACCAAACACCTGCCCGGCTCGATCGAGGACACCGACGAGCAGATCGACGGCGACGCTTACTTCAGCTCCTTTAACCTTCTCCGCTACTACATGGTCGTACTCGACCAGCTCCCCGCAAATCCACTGATCCAGGACCAGCGCGCCGGATCGGGAAGACGAAGATAGGTGGCAGCACAGTGCCGGCTTCAGTTCCGGTCGAATCCTCGCCATCCAAAGCGATTCTCATTTGCGATAGCATTTCTCCGGCAGGTGTGTATCGGAGCCGATGCTCTCAAATGGCTTTTCCTTAATAAAAGGCCACCTGACACCCTGCATTAGAGGCTATATCAGTCGGATAAATGCCTTAAGATCACCACCATGACTATACGGACCACACGCCGCGACTTTCTCTCTCTTAGCGCACTGAGTGCTGCCGGACTAGGTCTTTCTGCCCGTGACGCTCACGCCGACACCGCCGAGCAGGTAAAGCAGCTCAAGCCGCCAGGGAAGCCGGTCATCGTCACCCGCGTCACCGGCGACCAGTCGGTCCAAGAGGCATACCAGATGCTCCTCGACGGCACCGATACGCTGGAGGCGGCGCATCACATCTGCGTTGGCCGGGAGAATGATCCGCACGACCATAGCGTCGGCCTGGGCGGCCTGCCGAACGAAGAAGGCGTGGTCGAGCTTGACTCCTGCTGCATGCATGGACCATCGCGCCGCGCCGGCTCCGTTGGCGGCGTGCGCGATATCAAGAACGTTAGCCTGGTTGCGCGCAAAGTCTTCGATCACACCGGCCACGTGATGCTGGTCGCTGAAGGCGCGGAGAAATTCGCCGTCGATCTCGGATTCCCGCGCGAGAACCTGCTTACCGAGGATGCCCGCAAAATCTGGCTGCTATGGAAGGAAAGCAATTCACAGATGGACTGGTGGGGACCCGGCATGGCCGATCCCGCCTGGAAAGATCCCTTCGCCGACAAGCCCGCTCCCAACCCCACCATTGATCTCCACGGGGTGTCCTCCCTGCGTCCACAGTTATTACGTCCCGGCTCGGTTCCGCGGCACCCGGGTCCAGAGTGGGTGGAGACAATTCGCACGCGCACGAAAAATCTGACCGAGATGGCAGCCGATCTGGGCATCGAGCCGGAACAGCGTCTCTTCGCCGCCGAGCAGGTGCTATGGCCGACGACGGGAACGATCCATGTGTCCGTGGTCAACACCAAGGGCGAGATTTCAGGGACAACAACCACCTCCGGCCTTGCCTGGAAACTGCCCGGACGTCTGGGCGACTCGCCGATTCTCGGAGCCGGCAGCTACACGGATCAGGATGTGGGCTCGGCTGGCGCGACCGGCTCGGGCGAAGAAAACATCAAGGTTGCAGGAGCGCACACGATTGTCGAGTTGATGCGCCAGGGCTACAGCCCGAAAGATGCAGGCATGGAGACGCTGCGCCGCATTGTGCGCAATTACAACGGCGACATGAAGAAGATTCGCTACCTGGACATGGAGTACTACATCGTTCGCAAAGACGGCGCCTATGCAGGCTGCTCGCTGTGGAGCACCGGCGCGACCGGCAAGCCGCGCGTCTTTGTAGTTCACGATGGAACTTATCGCGTGGAGAAATGCGCACCGTTGTTTGAGGGCAGTCCGACGGAGTGGCCTCCCTTCTGATGCGCCACCTGCGACCGGCCCAGCTCTGACGCATCTTATCTGGTGGATTCAGATGGGGGAAATAAATACGGGATTAGAGTCTACAGTCCCGTTCTGGGAAAGTTACAGTGCCAAGACTAAAGTTGGAGCCTCTCGAAAACGATCATCCCTCCTGCAGGACGAGAATTCAGTAACTAGCTGAAAATACAGATGCCAGCCTTGGCTCAGCATGTTGAAGTAACCAAGCCCAACCCACAAGGTAACCTATCTGACATCTTAATGGTAACTCTAGAGTTATCAGCACTGTCCTTATATGAAACAGAGGGCATTTGTCAGTAAAAAATCGCACGAAAGTTGTAGAAGATTGCATTATACGGAGTTAGTCTCAACTTAACGCCTCAAGTTCAGGAGAAATTTCAAATGTCTAGATTTTCCGCTTCATCGCTAATTTTTGCTGCGATCGCTTTGACCTCCGTTAGCAATGCGTTTGCTATTGGCTTTGAGCCCACTGCTCGTCCTCTACCCTCTTCCGCGTTTGCTTTTGGTCCGGCCAGCCCGCACCCGGTGCCGCCGCCTGCTATTGCTTTCGGTCCGGCCAGCCCGCACCCGGTGCCGCCGCCTGCTATTGCTTTTGGTCCAGCCAGCCCGCACCCAGTGCCGCCGCCTGCTATCGCTTTTGGTCCAGCTAGCCCGCACCCAGTGCCGCCGCCTGCCATCGCCTAGTACTTTGGTGCCAGTCGAGGAATCTATAAAGCGGCCCCCGGCTCCTGCATGCTATATCCTTTATCTGATCTGTGAGCTGAAAGGCCGGGATGCAGACGTCGTATACAGACAATTGGCTCTGGGGATTGGCTTCCGCAGGCGAAGTCGTGCTCCTGTGCATTCTGCTTTTCCGAAGGACTTATCGCACATTTCCTCTCTTTACGGCCTGGATCGCATTTAGCGCGCTGTCTGAACCCTTGTATTACTTTCTGATCCGGCACGCAGATTCGCGAACTTATCTCAATGTCGACTTCACGCAGTCCCTCATGTTGGCTGCGCTCGAACTGTGCGTACTGCTTGAGATTGCTATTAATGTTATGGCTCCGGCTAAGCGATCCCTGCCAAAGATGCTGTTTGCCGTATTTGCAGTGGCCATCATCGCCGTCGGAATAGGTGGCTTCTTTTTTGCCGCTCATGCTAATGAAGCGACCCTGGCACACCCAAGAACTATCTTTGTCGTAAATAACACCGTAGCGATCCTCCGGCTCGTCGCGTTTTTGTTGATTGCCGGATTCGCTCAGATTCTGGGACTCGGCTGGAAAAATCACGTTTTGCAGGTGGCATCCGGGCTGGCGTTTTATGCTGCTGTGTCCCTTATTACGACACTGCTTCAAAACCGAATGCACGGTGGTCCCAGCTACTATCTGGAATATCACTCGATGCAACAACTTGCTGCGGCAAGTTACCTTTGTGCACTGTACTATTGGTGCTATTCTTTTGCCCGTCAAGAGGCTCCACGCAAAGAATTTAGTCCACAAATGACCCAGCTTCTGGTATCAATAAGTGGAAGCACCAAGAGGCAATCTGTCGCTGCCCGTTCAATCGATATAAACTCGCGATGATACTGACCCTCATTTCGGTAGCTACTCCCTCCGTCCTGATCGCATACGCCATTTATTGGCGGCATACTCAGACGAAACGCCAAGCCGCAGACTGGGATTCCATTGTCGCCCGCCTCCGGTCAAACCGAGATTTCAACTTCGATGAAGTTGCGGAACGTTATCTTTACAGCGACGGTATTCGTGCCACCCCAAAGGACATCTGGTCCAAAATTGACGGCGCCAATGGTCTATGGGCGATGTACACGAATGCGGGCGTTCTGATGCAGCTCGCCGATTATGCAGCCGAACATGGCAGCGATGTCCCTGAAGAGCTGATCGAGGAACTGCGCAGCGATGCTTTGCATATCAGGATGGCGGTTCTGGTGGCCCTCGTAAAATATGGGTTTTCGCGCTCTGGTGTGGCAGCCTCAGTAAATGCGCATCGCGCTGCGACAGCCTATAGCAGCATGCTGGCCCACATGACCACTCTTTTCCAGGAGCACTCGGCGCTTTATTTCCCGCGCTTTCTTGAAGCGATGTAGCCGAACGCAAAGTTCGAATCAAAAGCCCATGCTTTTCGCATGGGCTTTTGATTTTGCATGGATGCCGAAACGTCATCTCCGAAACATCTCATGGATGGACGCGTAGGAATTCCTCGATACGTTCCATCTCGGGTTGACTGAGACGAAAGGTTGCCGACGGCAAGATACCATCGACCTGATCAGGCCGCCGCGCGCCAACTATCGCAGCCGTGATGGCTGGATTTCGGAGAGTCCAGGCGATGGCTACAACGCCCGGCTCAACGTCATGCGTCTTACCGATCTCCCGCAGCAATTCAACGAGCTTCAGATTTCGCGACAACTTCGGCTCGTTGAAATTGGGGCTGCGCTTGCGCCAGTCGTCCGGGGGCATTTTTTCGATGCGCTCGGCGGTCATTTTTCCAGTGAGCAACCCGGATACCATCGGCGAATAGTTGATCACTCCGATGTTGTGCTGTTCGCAGAAAGGCAGAATCTCTGCCTCGATATCGCGGCGCAACAAGGAATAGGGCGGTTGCAAGGAGGTAATGGGAGCAATCTTCTGCGCTCGCTTCATCTGCTCGACATTGAAATTCGAGACTCCGATGTAGCGGACCTTTCCCTGCTCCTTGAATCGGGCCAGGGTTTCCCATCCTTCTTCGATTTCGTCCTCAGGGTTCGGCCAATGAATCTGATAGAGGTCGATGGTGTCTACATTCAGCCGCCGCAGAGAGTTCTCAAGCTCTTCCTGGAGCGACTTGGCCTTCAGGCTACGATAGATCTGCCGATCCGCATGCCACCGCATCGAGCATTTGGTAAAGACGTACGGCTTTCTGTCCGAGTTTCTTAGCGCCTTAGCCACGACCTCTTCTGAATGTCCGAGACCGTAGATTGCGGCCGTATCGATCCAGTTGATGCCGGCATCCAGAGCTCGCTCGATGGTGCGAACCGACTCATCGTCGTCCTGCGCGCCCCAGGCGAATTCCCAATTCCCGCCGCCAATTGCCCACGCGCCATAGCCGATGGGAGTGAGATGAAGATCCGAATTGCCCAGCTGGTGTGTTTCAAACGAAGCGGCGGAAGAAACATGGGTAGAAGGCATATTAACTTCGATGCATGGAAATCTCAATAAGCTTCAACAGGAGAGCTGGAAGTGATATTAAGGTTCGACCAAAAATTGCCCGTTCGTCATGATCTGCTCTTCATCGACCCAGATATTGAAGCGCAGGCCTACGACATCGATATGAGTCGTTGAGGTCCATGGTGCCCCGGTGTGCTCGCCATAGGGGTTCCCAAACGCTATGTGAATGCCCGGGAATTTTTCATCCTGCAGAATATTGCCAATAACATGATGGATGCCGAGATTTGTTCCGATTGCAAATTCTCCTACGCGATCCGAATTTTCATCGGTATGCGTGTAAGCCCAGAACTCGTCGCGTAACTCATGATTCGCCGACTCGCATGAGGCAATACGATTGCTCTTGATCTCAATCGTGAGCGGCGTCTTTTCAAGAAGACCGTAGCGCGCGCAGAGATAGTCGCCGACCACTCCGTCAACGACAAACTTACCGTTAACCTCGCCCGGCGTGGTAAAAATCTCTCCCCCGGGAAGGTTACCCCACTTATCGCGCGAGATAATGCCGGAGGTCTTGAGCCACTTATATTCCGGATTAAGGTCGGCACGAATATCGGTTCCCGCCGCCGTAGTTGCGCGAATATAGCTTGCGCGCCGCACTTTTTCGATTACTTTCTGCGAGAGCCGGTCCACACGATGGAAATCCGCGCGCATGCCCTCGCACATAATCTGCGGGGTAATGTTGACCATGTGTGCGTGGCGCATCCGCCTGCGATTGACCACTTCCGTCATCTGCATGCGCGATCGCAGCTCATTGCGCTGGACGCCGACTGCAAAGATGCTCACATCCGACGTTTCCATATCAGCCAGCACCGGCCGCGGCATATCGATGAGGGGACGTGGAGCGAGATCTTCGAGCACAAACGCAGTCCAGCGGCATCCGTTGGCTGCAAGTTCCTGCGCCAGCGATGCGGCAATCGGCGCCGTCGCCTGGTCGGTGATCAGTGTCACTTTTTCTGAGGGCTGAATCCGCAGACAAGTCTCGACAGCCGAGCGCGCCCCGGGCAAAAAATCAGATGGGAACGGTACTGCAAGCAATGCCTGGGCCTCGGCGGATACAGAAAGATTTGTCAAATTGCAATCAACCTCACAAAGTTATCTCTTGAATTTACCGTAAATCACCGGTAAATACAGTCGCAATGCCACTTTAATGGATCGCTCTATGAATTGAAGCAGCATTTCGCGGGCAGGCGCTTTACCCGGCGTGCCTCCGCGCGATATCGTTCGCTCAGCCCCTCCAGGCACAATCCCATACCGGAGTAGACATGCACCCCGTTTGCCGCTCTCTTTCCCTGTTTCTCTTTGCAACCACCCTCTTCGCCGCAGGGCAGACCGCTGCGCCTCCGCGCCCCAGGGTTCAAACAACGACGAGGCCTAAAGCGACAGAGCCCGCTCTGCCCAAGAATATTCCCGCAGTCGTCGCGCCCATGAAGGTGCAGTACGTGATGCGCTACCAGGAAATCAAGGTGGGCACGGGAGACCTCGCCATTCCTGGCCAGATCTATACCGTCCACTACACGGGATGGCTTGCCTCGGACGGAACGAAGTTCGACTCATCCGTCGATCGAGGCCAGCCGATCCAGTTCCCGCAGGGCGTAAAGCGCGTGATTACCGGATGGGATGAAGGCTTCGAAGGCATGCACGTTGGCGGGAAGCGGCGTCTCTTCATTCCCTATCAGCTCGCTTATGGAGAGAAAGGCCGTTCGCCCGTCATTCCACCGAAGGCCAACTTGATTTTCGACGTTGAGTTGCTTGACCAACACGATCCCAACGCCGTCACGCCGGCCAAACCGCCTTCGCAATAGATCCACGCAAAAGACATACCAGGGCCTGTTAAAAGGCCCTAGAGTCCGACCTGCGTCTCCTCGGCCATGTAGTCCACCACGGCCTTCAGGTCACCGGTCTCTTCGAATTTCCGCAGTTGGCGATCGGCGCCCGTTCCCATCTCCAGGATGGTGCGGATGTACTCGATCGCCGGCCGGCACTTAAGTTCATCCACCACTTCGTCGATGAACTCCAGATACTCAAGAATCAGCTCGCGCTCCGGCACTTCAATCTCCTTGCCGAAATCGATCAGCTTGCCGTCGAGGCCGTAACGCACTGCGCGCCACTTGTTCTCCATGATCAGTGCGCGCGAATACTGCCGGTAGTCCTGGTTGCGCGCGTGCAGCAGATACAGCTTCGCCGCCGTCGCCTGGATGAGCGCCGCGATCGCCAGCGTCTCTTCGGCGCGCATAGGTAGGTCGCAGACCCTTATCTCCACCGTGTTGAAGAAGGGATGCGGGCGGATGTCCCACCAGATCTTTTTCGCATTATCCAGACTGTTCGTTTTGATCAGGATGTTTACGAAGTTTTCAAATTCGCTGTAGCTCGAAAAGCTGTCCGGTATATTCGTTCGCGGAAACTTGTCGAAGACCTTCGCCCGGTAGCTCTTGAGCCCCGTCTTAATCCCTCGCCAGAAGGGCGAGTTCGTCGAGAGCGCCAGGATGTGCGGCAGAAAGTAGCGCATCGAGTTCATGATGCGCATCGCCGCTTCGCGCTCCTCCACGCCCACATGCACGTGCAGACCAAAGATAAGGTTTGCGCGTGCCACCAGCTGCAGGTCCTCGACCACCCTCTCATATCGCGGGTCGGGATAAATCTCCTGAGTGCGCCAGTCGGCGAAAGGATGCGTCGCCCCCGCCACCAGCACCAGGTTGTGCTCCTGCGCCAGCTGGATCATCTGCCGCCGCAGATCGAAGAGGTCCTCGCGCGCCTCGCTGATCGTCTTGCAGATGCGCGTCCCCACCTCCACCACCGACTGGTGCATTTCGGCCTTGACGCGCTCCTCCAGCCGCCGCTTGCCCTTGGCCAGCATCTCCGTCGCGATATGCGAGCGCAGGTCGCGCGTCGCCGGATCGACGGTCTGGTATTCCTCTTCAATGCCGATAGTGAAAGTAGGACGCATAGGTGACTACCGTTGTATGACGATGCGTCCCCCCACGCAAGCAGATTGTCGCCGCAAGCGGATTGTTGGCGCGGTCAACCGCCGGAGACTTCGCCGCCTGCATCCCTTGCCGTCACCTTTTTTGCCGGAGCCTTCTTCGTCGCAGCTTTCTTCGCCGGAACTGCCTTTGCCGGAGTTGCCTTTGCCGCATTCGTCGCCGGAGCTTTTGCCGCCTTCGCTTTCGCGGGAGCCTTGGCTTCCACGCTCTTGGCTTCCACGCTCTTGACCGGCGCGCTCAGCAGCGACTGCGCCTGCAGTACGGGCGCAGCAGGAGCGGTCTTCGCCTTCTCAACTGCCAGCTCCGCCACCGCATTCACAATCCACTCAAAGTTCGCCTGCCCCACCGAGTGCACATCCGCATCCGGCGCCGGATTCATGAAGTCGATCGCATACGGAACGCCGTCCTCGACCGCGAACTCCACCGTGTTGATGTCGTACCCCAGCGCCCGGCACAGTGTCAGCGCATCTTTCTCCACGCGCGCCAACAGCTTCTTGTCGTACTCGGGAGGATTCTGCAAATACCGCTCGTGATGCGGCCGCCGCGGATCGTACGGCATGATATGCACCTTGTCCTGCCCGATGACGTAGCAGCGAAAGTACTCATCGAACTTCACCGCTCGCTGCAGAGTCATGCAAAGATCGCGGCTCTGGTCATAGGCATGGAAGAACTCCTCGGGATTGTGAACGTGATGCACGTCGCGCCATCCGCCGCCATCCACCGGCTTCAGAAACGCCGGAAACCCGACATATTCGAATACCCCGTCCCAGTCCAGCGGATACTCCAGGTTCCGCATCGACCGGTCATTGGTCCCCTCTGGATACTTCTTATGCGGCAGAATCACTGTCGGAGGAACCGCCACCCCCAGCTTCGCCGCCAGTGAGTAGTTGAAAAACTTGTCGTCCGCCGACCACCAGAAAGGATTGGGCATAATCGTCGACCCGTACAGCGCCGCGTGCTTCAGAAACGCCCGGTAAAACGGGATATCGTGCGAAATGCGGTCG
>DATAQX010000058.1:0-22610 GCA_036264455.1 Silvibacterium sp.
AACACTAGGAATTGCTGCCAGTCCAGCCGTTCGCGCTGGACACAACGTGCGTGCCGAAGTGGCGGAATTGGCAGACGCGCATGGTTCAGGTCCATGTACTCGCAAGGGTGTGGGGGTTCGAGTCCCTTCTTCGGCACCAAAGACTTCCCAGGCTATCCATAGCAAATACGACCAGCTCGATGGTCTACGCTTGTGCACTGTGGTTCCATTGCACCATTAGTAGACCTAAATCGCGTCCAGAATGTTCGTTGTCCCAGTTGATGCGATTGCCGCCCGGCGTTCCTTGAACCTTAAAGCACAACAATATGTTATGCCAGCGGCGGTTTCTGCCCACGAGTCTCGACGCCGCCGGACAACAAGAGATCATATCCATTCATCCAATTGTGAGTTGCAGAAATTGCACAGGAGAACTCACCATGAAGTTCAATCAACGTTCGCTTTCCCTCATCGCTCTTGCACTGAGTACAGCCGGCGTTGCTGCTGCGCAAGGACACGGGCCCTATCAGCCGCTCGACGGATCGTCCGCTCCAGCCTACGCGCAGGACTATGACCACCACGATCATGACGACTGGGACAAACCTCCGCAGGAATTCCGCGAGATTCAGCGCCAGGGCTTCCATGATGGGGTCGAAGGAGCTCGCAAGGACTTCGACAATCACCGCCGGCCGGATGTAAATAATCGCGACGAGTATCGTCATCCGAATGTTCCCCGCAGCGACCGGAATGATTATCGCGACGGCTTTCGCCGCGGATATGAGGTGGCCATGTCTCACATGATGGGCGGCACGGAACACCGCTAACTGGCTGTGCTAACTACAAGACAAACTTTAGAAGATTGGCCGGTAGGTATCGTAGGCCGATTCGGAAGACGTTGTCTCACGACGCACTGGGCCGTGCTCATCGCGCGGCCTAATGCATCAGCAGGCGGCTTCGCCTTCGCGCAGCACTCTCCGCAGCATCTTGCCGAAATGTGCAAGGTGGGGTTCGCGGAACATGGATTCGTGATCGCCGGGAGCGAACTCCACATCCACGCCTTGCTTGGCTACCACATTCCACCCCAAAGATGGTTCGGCGCCCGAAAGACGGACCACATCCGAAGCACGGAAGAGCACTATTTTGCCGGGATAAGACTGCTGCGCGCTCGGTTGCAGATCTCTAAGGCTCAGCCCTTCCAGGTCGTCCCGCATTGCGGCCGGCAGTAGAAGCGGTAAGTGTCGTTGCAGCCAGCGAAATGCCGTACGGTGCCGGATTGAAAAGGTCTCGACTGCATCCTCCCACCAGTGCGCTGTGTGCGCCGAGAGGTAGCGGACTTTATCCTGCCAATCCAGATCGCTCAGGTGTGCCGAGTGAAATTTCGCCGAACTCACTAATTTCGCTTTCCACAAACTGCTGCCGTCGGCGATACGCGGCTTATATCCAGGGCTTTCCGAATCGAACAGTGCAACCAGGGCCACCACGCGTCCGTCATCACGCAGCTGGCGGGCGACCTCTACGGTAAGCGAGCCGGCAAGGCACCACCCTGCCAGGCTGAGCGGTCCGTGAGGATAGGCGCGAGTAATCTCCTTCGCATACATGGCCGCACGTTCTTCAAGGTTGCCGATAGGTTTGTGGTCGTCCAGCTCGCGAACACCGTAGATCGGCCGATCTTCTTCGATGGCCTCGCGCAGGGCGGCGTAGATCAGATAGGAGTGGATCACGAACAGTGGAGCTGCGCGGCCCTCTTTTCGGATTGGCACGACGATGGGCAGGGGTTCGCCCTTCTGCATGATCTCCGCAAGCTCACGTACTGTCGGCGCATCGAAAAGCAGGCTGATCGGCAACTTGACGCCTAGCGCGCGATAGATGCGCGCGAAGAGCTTCGCCGTCAGCAGCGAATATCCGCCGTGGTTGAAAAAGCTGTCCGTAACTCCGATGAACGGCTGGCTCAGAACCTCACGAAAAATCTGCAGCAACCGTGCTTCGAGTTCGTTGCCGGGAGCTACGCCCGCTGTGGCGGATGGCACATTTGTCATGTGTCCTGGCACACTCTCGGGCAACGGCAACGCGCGCCGGTCGATTTTGCCGCTGGAAGTAAGCGGCAGGGTCGACAGAGTCACGATACGGGATGGCAGCATGTACTCCGGCAATGAACGGGCGGCGTACTTCTTTAATTCATTTGCCTGCAGTTGATCCTTGCTCAGCGTGACATAAGCAACCAGGCGCGGTTCGCCGGGAACATCTTCACGAAGTATCACTGCCGCATTTTCAACCGCCGGGTGTGATCGTAAAACTGATTCGATCTCGGCCAGCTCGATGCGGTAACCGCGCAGCTTTACCTGATGATCCAAACGGCCCATGAACTCCAGCTCACGATCGCTCACCATCCGAACAAGGTCGCCGGTGCGGAAGAGAGAGCGCCCAGGTTCAGCGGAAAAAGTATCCGGGACGAAGCGCTGCGAAGTCAGTTCAGGGTGCTGCAGATAGCCGGGACTGACTCCTACTCCACCGATATACAGTTCTCCCGGCACTCCGAGGGGCACTGGCTTCCCGCCTTCGTCCATGACGTAAAAGCTGGTATTGGCGATTGGCGGCCCCAGAGGCACGATGCCGTCTTCAGTTTTAAGGCGGATAGATCCGGAATAGATCGTTGTCTCAGTCGGTCCGTAGCAGTTCCAGAGCTCCTGACCCAGCGGTAACAGCTCATTGGCCAGATCGCGGGGCAGAGCTTCTCCCCCGGAAACCATCCTGAGATTGCGCTTGCCGCTCCAGCCGGAATTCACCAGCAGCCTCCAGGTGAAGGGTGTGGCCTGCAGGAAGGTAATGTCCTGCTCTTCGACCAGGCGGGCCAGCTCGAAGGCATCCCCGGCCGCAAATCGATTGGCGACGACCAGCGTGGCGCCGGTAGAAAGAGGGAGCAGCATATCCATCGTCGCAATATCGAAGGAAATCGTCGTTACCGCCAGCAGACGATCTCCCGCAGTTAGCTCCGGCATCTTGCTCCTGGGGTCGAACAAGCTTACCAGGGACCGATGCATGATGCGCACCCCCTTCGGTTTGCCGGTGGTTCCCGAGGTATAGATGATGTAAGCCAGATCGTCGGGAGTAACGGATCTTGAAGGCGGTCCGCCCGCCTCCGTCTCAGGCCAGTCTTCATCCATTCGCAGCACAGGAGCGGAAATGTCCTCCAGCGAAGGCGCGACGACGGAGTCCGAAAGCACAGCAACCGGCTGGCACTCTTCAAGAGTCAAGGCAATTCGTTGCCGCGGGTGCTGCGGGTCAAGGGGCACATAGCAGGATCCCGATTTGAGTACCGCGAGCAGCGCAACCGGCAGCTGCTCCGATCGCTCCATGCAGATCGCGACTGGACGATTCGGACCGGCACCCATGACTACCAGGCGACGAGCCCGCCGAGTGCTTTGCTCGTCCAGCTCCCGGTAGGTCAATTGCCTGTCGCCGAACACTATCGCAACGGCCTCGGGATTCCGCTCGGCCTGCTGTGTGACCAGGTCATGCACACAAGCTTCTGAGGCATATTTGCCGGCCGTCTGGTTCAGTGCCTTGTAGGCGTTCAGAATTGCGCTCTCTTCGAGCAGAGGCAGCAGCTTGAGTGGCGTATTGGGAGTTTTCGCGGCCGCCAGCAACAAGCTTCGCAACGAACTTAACCAGCTCTTGAGCGTGGATTCTGTCCATCTCCCGGTACCGTTCGCGAGAGCTACCATCAGATGATCACCTGCCTCCCACACTGTGAGACGGAGGCCGGATCCGTTGAACACGGGTACAGGCGAATCGGCTTGCAGGAACAAAAAGTTGGCGCCGCCGCGAACGGAAGTACTCGCGGGGGAAAACTCTTCCGTCCGCACAGTTGCCAGGCCAGCGCTGAATGCAATGCCCTCCTCCCATGTGAAGGTGGCCAGCCCCGGACTCGGCGACAGACGAGCGAGAGAGATCGTATCCTGACAGGTCAGCCGCGATAACAGGCCGGCAAAACCGGCCAGCAGGAAATCCTCCAGATGAATCGCCAGCGCCTCGGCAGCGCGTCGAAGAATCTCTCTCTCCTCAGGTTTCCAGACGGCGGACACTTCAATACGCGAAGTCCCTTCCGGTGAGGACCGGCGCTCGGCCGGCAGGCGACGCAGCAATTCCTCCAAAAACGCCACTGCATCTGCATGCCCTTCCTGAACCGGAGGGCAAACATGAGATTCGCAGGCTAAGGAGCCGTTGCTGGCTCGGTGATCACGATCAGGGTTCATTCATACCAACACATTACGAAGTTTGTCTCAACTGCGCCACGTGAGGGTGCGCGACCAGCGAGTCTTGTCCAAAACTATTGCTTTTAACGTTGAGTCTATAATAATCCCCAAGATGCTAGAGGTAGTTGATGAGGTTACATTTCGCGCTGCTTGGAGTGTTGTTTTGTTTTGGGACAGTCGCCTCCGGCGCAGCTGCCGGGCAAGCTGTTTCTACTTTGAAATGCCCTGTCAGCCTTGATCGACTTGACTTGCGTTATAACCATGCCGGAGGTCAATCTATACCTCAGTTGAGGCTAGTCTTCACCAACCTTACCGACAAGACAATTACTAATATGGTCCTCGCCTTGTCTATTCTTGACCCCCAGGGAAATTCACACCCGTACCCCGAGGACCTGACCCATCACCGGGAAGTTGCTCCGGGAACTCCCCCACGAAGCCGTATATGGGACCTTGATGCTGCGTCGGTCGATATGCACCATTCCGGAGAGAGCGTCACATTGCAGGAAGTGCAGTTTGCCGATGGAACATCCTGGAAGGATAACGGCTCGCTCGCCTGCACGCTTTCCGTCGATTTTCATCCGAAATAAGCTGCCCTGGTCTTCAGGCCTGGGAGTCATCCAAGAAAAAGCGCCGTATCGGTGCGACCAGGAACTCCCTCGTCATTGGAGTTGTTCTATTTGCAGAAGGTTGTAGGCGCTTTTTACCATTTCCGCCGAGCTACTGTCGATGAGAACTTCCGCTATGACTTCCTCTAACTGCTGTTGCCATGATGCCAGCTGAAATCCGAACGTGGTCAAGAACTTCTGGCACGAGAGAAGCGAATTTTTCGGCCGTCTCGCAACAGAGGAATGTCCGGCCGTTAAGATCGGGGCAACATTCGTTAAGATCGGGCCAACGTTCGGCGCCTTCTGCTGAAATGCGGCGTGCAGGATAGCAGAGGCGAATCCGTACCTCGAGGTCGATCCCGACGCCGTCAAGTGGTAAATTCCCGTAGGAAATTGCATTTTGCGGGAATTGGCATACATACGGATCAGCCGCTCAGTGGCGCGGGCAATCGACTTTGCTGAAGTCGGTGCTCCGACCTGATCGCTCGCCACCTGCAATCTGTCGCTGTGTTCTGTCCGCTGAAGGATCGAGCGCAAAAAACTTTCGCCCTGCAGACTATATATCCAGCTCACACGGAGGATCAATGCCCGTGCAAAGCTCGAAGCAATCCCTTGCTCACCGGCTACCTTGGAAGCTCCATATACGTTCAGTGGCGAAGTCGGGTCCGCCTCTGTGTACGGCTCGGCCTTGCTGCCATCGAAAACATGGTCTGTCGAATAGTGGATCAGGAGTGCATCCAGGCGGTGAGCTTCTTCAGCTAATACGACCGGAGCAATTGCATTGATCGCGAAGCATACGTCCCAATTTCGTTCCGCAGCATCGACATCGCTGAAAGCTGCCGCGTTGACGATGACATTTGGTTTGGCATCCCGTACGAATCTGCGCACCTCCTGCTCCCTGGTCAGGTCGAGTTCCCGGCTTCCGGTTGAAATGATCTCAGTTGTGCCCTTGCCGAGCTTGCAGAACTCTGTGCCCACCTGCCCATTCGAGCCGGTCAATAAAATACGCATTTAACTTATATGCCCCAGTGAATCAATAAACGATCAAGCCGATTGTGATTGGTAAATCGAGTGAGAAGTTTTCAACTGGGGGTTCTCGGAATTGTTTTTCAGCAGCCTTTCAATATGCAGCGCTCAAGCCTGCCGACATCTCGATGATATCAGCTGCGCTACGATCCGGTGCCACGCAAAACGACCTCGGCTGTTCGTACCAGAATTTTCAGATCCATCCAGAAGTTCCAGTTCTCCACGTACGCGATGTCGAGCGCCACGTACTGGTCGAACGAGGGATCATGCCTTGCGCGCACCTGCCAAAGCCCAGTGAGCCCCGGCAAAACTTCCAGCCTGCGATAATGCTTCAACTCATAGCGAGCGACTTCGGTTGCAAGTGGTGGACGCGGTCCTACCAGACTCATATCGCCCCAGAGAACATTGAAGAGCTGCGGGAGTTCATCGAGACTGAACTTCCGCAGAATCCGGCCCAGCGGAGTTACACGAGGATCATTCCTGATCTTGAACAAAATGCCATCCCGCTCGTTCGAGGATGCGAGAGCCGCCTTCATACGATCGGCGCCCACCGCCATCGTTCTGAACTTCCAAAGCCGAAATACCCTGCCCTTTTTCCCGATCCGGTCGGAAACATAGAAAGCCGGGCCGGGCGAGGTCAGCTTAATTGCAGCGCCTACCACCAGGAAGAGCGGCGCAAGGAAGATCAACAGCAGAAGCGAGAATACTGTGTCAACGAACCTTTTCAGCAGGCAGGCGAGTGCCTTATCATTCCGCCGGTGAATGGCCATGACCGGAAACTCGCCCAGGTAGAAAATAGGAGCTCCTGGCGCCATTTCTTCGTATAGGCCCGGTATGGCAAGAATTTCAACCTCCAGATCTCTTGCCATCTCCACCAGTTCGACTACCTTCGAACTGCTGCAGCTTTCCGCAATGATGATCTCGTCGATGAAATGCTTCCGTATCAAATGGCGCAGCTGAAACAGGTTTCCAATGACCTCGCTCGCCGGATTGTGTTCGGAGGCATTCCCAGGAAGCGTTACGAATCCCTTGAAAATCCGGCCGAGGCGGCGGTGCTTGACGATCTGCTTTCGCACCGCGTCACCAACGTGGCTGGAGCCCAGGATGAGGACATTCTTCGTTCCCAGCCCCTTGTTGTAATTCCGATGGGAGGAGTAGCGCCATAGCCCGTGCGTCAGGCATAAGAACACCGTGGTGAGACACACCAAAGAAACTGCAACCGCCCTGGGAGTCATCGCGTCATGGGTCATATACATGGCGCCGCACAGCAGCAGGCCGGCGTTGAGACAGGCCTGGACAGTCCTGCGCTGTTCGTGAAGTATGGATTGGGTTTGAAGGCGGCCATAGAGTCCGTCGTGCCAGCTCAGCACCAGAAGCACTGTAATGAACCACGCCAGATAGCCGAGCGGCACCAGCATGGCCGAGCCGCCATGCAGAATGGCCCAGCTTCCCCGCGCATGACCGAGATCCAGATGAAGTGCAAGATAGAGTGCCACCATTACGGCAGCGACGTCCGCTGCCATCATCAATGCCGCGGTGACCGACGATTGGCTCGCCGAGCGTCCTTTGACGAACCCTAACCTGCTACGGCTCGCCGTCCCAGAGTCAGGCTTGACGGCGGCCTTTTGACCAAAGACAGAAGTAACTCCTAAATTTGCGCCCATTGATTTGGTGTCCCCACCGTAAAACTTGCTTATGCACGGAAGACCAGGTTCGAACAAATGGCCAGGAAACTATTCAATGTGCCACCGCATGGAGGTTCGCTTTGCCGGAGGAAGCAGAAGCGATGTGCGGCACTCTCCGGGGTCGCATCCCAACAACGTACTGGCTGCGTGCAACAACTTCATCTGGAGTGAAAGCAGCGCTTAATACAGGTTTCGGTCTCGCCGCTCAAAACGGAGTGGCGAAACGAAAAGTTGATGGAAATGTCTTTGCAGCTACAACGAAAACCCAAGCAAAAGAAGCAACGAGTCAGCACTACAACAACTTGTTTGGTATGAAGCTTCCAGCGAATTCTATTTGATCATTGAGAAACTTCTGTACTGACTCACTGAAGTTAGCAGATGCGTCTTATAGCCACCATCCCCAAATGGTAATCCCGGGAAGAGTTAGTAGGAACCGCCTAAAAAGGTTACTTCTAATGGTTACCAATAGGGGATGGCAGGGCCGCCAATTCGGCGGTAGAGTCAGAGGCGCATGCAAGCCTACTGAAGCAATCTCGGTAGATTTCGCAGTTCGAGTGTTTTTGGGACCAAAGAGTCCTCAGCGTGGCTTGGTATGTTGATTCGATTTGCTTCTTTCATCCCACGATTTGCCGCGTGCAGAAAATGCTCTGAAGAAAAACTGCCCTGAAGATATTCATGCATTCGCGCATTTCGATATCCCGATGAAGGAAGTCGTATGAACGTCGCAACAGTCAGCTCTCGTTACTTCGCATACGATTTGCCTGCGCGCGAGACGTTTCAGTCTGCATTCGATCGAAAACCCTTTCTTTTCTTCCATTCCGTTCAAGAATCCGATCTTTTCAGCTGGCCCATATTATCGAAGCTGGCAGCCCGTGCCCAGGCAAAGTCGGGCGGATTTTATTTTGAATCGGGAAGCACGGCACCGGGCGAAAAGTGGCGCGGTGTACCGGATGGCAAGTCTTTACTCGACGTCCTTGACAATATTGGCGAATCCAACTCTCTCATCATGCTAAAGCGGGTACAGGAGCAGGCGGAGTATTCCGAATTCCTGACGACATGCATAGATGAGCTGAGCCAGTTGTGCGACGTCGATCTGCGGCGTTCCTACCGCGATCCAGTCATGACTATTTTGATCACTTCACCTGGCCGCGTAACACCGTACCACATCGACGGCGAGGCGAATTTTCTTCTCCAGATTCAGGGCTCGAAAACTGTTCACATTTTCAACGGCGACAATGACGAGGTACTCACTGACATCGAACTTGAAAAGTTCTGGTCGGGGGACGATACCAAGTCGCCTCAATACCGTGAACATCTGCAGGAGCAGGCGTGGCGCTTTGAATTGAGTCCGGGGATCGGTGTAAGCAATCCCGTGACTTTCCCGCATTGGGTGGAAAATGGTCCATCCATTTCTGTCTCCCTGAGCATGAACTTCAAACGCGTCGTAGACACGACCGCGGACGCATACCGCATTAACAATGCTTTGCGCAAAACCGGGCTCACTCCTCTTCGCCCAGGTAAGTCGTCCATGCTGGACGGCATCAAGAGCGGCAGTTATCGGGCTATAAGAAGCTTGAAACGGCTGGCGAGCCGCTGATCAGACTCTAACGTTCAGAGCGCCTGCTCATCACCGCAGAAGAGTGCAGAGGGACGAACCCTAACCAGTAACACGTTACTTAGGGGACGACTCGATAGCAGCCGACCCCAAATCCGGATAATTTGCCGTAGCTCGACCATAGCAAGTTCCGGGGCGACCCAGCTTATTTCTAGAAAAGGACGTCATCCGCCAGACGAAGTAACTGGCAAAAATCAGGTATCGACACAACTTATCGTTCCCATGTACTGGCTGGTGCCCCAGGCGCCGAACATTTTTCAAGACCGGAGGGTCGGAATGAGCCAGATAGAGACCACAGGCCCGAAAACTGGTAGTTCATCTAATCTCGCGATAACAATTCAACCGATTGAGTGCAGAAGTGCGAGCACTCTCCCCTATAAAACCTTCCTGAGCGATTACGTCGCCAGGAATCGCCCCCTGATCATCCGCGATGCTGTACCGCAATGGAAAGCGCTGCGCACCTGGACTCCGGAATTCTTTAAAAGCCGGTTCGGTTCAAAGACCGTCGATGTGACCTATGGTGTGAGCATGCGCTTAGCGGATCTGATTGACGCGGTACTCGCCTCTACCACTGAAAAACCCGGCCCCTACCTGCACAAAGTCATCATTCACCAGCACATGCCTGAGCTTCTGGCCGATCTGACGCCGGAGAATCCCTACAGTTTTCCCCGCCGTTACTGCAGCCCGCTGATGCCCAGGCGCTTCCACCGTCCGGATGGTTATCTGAAGCTCTTGATTGGCGGCGTCGGAGGCAAGTTCCCACTGATGCATTTCGACTCCGACAATGCGCACGCGATGATCACGGAAATTTACGGCGACAAGGAATTTGTGCTTTTTTCGCCCCAGGATACGGCTAAGGTCTATCCATTTCCGGGATCCTCCCATACTTCACAGATCGAGAACCTGGAGGACCCCGATCTGGAACGATTCCCCCTGCTGGTGCAGGCAACCGAATACCGTGGCACCATCCATCCTGGCGAAGCGATCTTCGTACCCTGCGGGTGGTGGCACTCTGCGCATGTAGTGACAACGTCCATCTCGGTCTGCGCGAATATGCTGGAGGGTGCAAGCTGGGATGGCTTTATTGATGAATGCTGTCAATCCCAAAATGGGGTCACGCCCGCAATTGCCGCGAAGCGGCTTTATCTGCAGACTACCGGCACAATCATGAGCGCGGCCGAAAAGCTGCAGGAAAACCATCCTGGAGCGGTGATAACCAGGAGCATTGCGTTCCTCGCTCCGCTCTCCAACAACGAGGCTCACAACCGGGGGATCCATCGATCCACACCGTCCTGAGGCGGTTCTGCGCGTGCCCTCCGCGTTGCTCTCCCTCCCCGCGAGAGCCCGGAGGGCAAGTGACGATATACTACTAAGTAGGAATCCTGAATCTCCACCGATTGGGCCATAATCGGGATAAGTAGTTTATCCGCAAGCAGAAATATCTGTTTGCCTTTGAACCGACAGTTGACGCCAAGCCGGCCGCATATGTGTGTGCCCCGTCTTCCTCCAGGATGGGTACTGTGGCACGTTCTTCTCTTTTGATACTGCACCACGAGTGAATTCATAGTGATGACTCAGTCTGCTGATCAAACGGTAATGGAGGCCAAGGCGCCGCGGCAATCGGAACCGAAGCCGGTGTTGAATCCCTCAACGGAAAAGCATCGAGTCCAACTGACCAATGCGTTACCGGAGATCTGGGCCCTTATCCGGCCCCGGCGCTGGCTCCTGCTTTTCGGCCTGATCCTACTGTTCATCAACCGCGCCGCGGGCCTCGTCCTGCCTCTATCCACAAAGGTTTTGATTGACGGCGTAATGCTTCAGGGCCATGGGATGTGGCTGCGTCCACTGGTGGGCGCTGTGCTCGCGGCCACCGCGATCCAGGGGATCACTTCCTTCGCGCTTGCGCAGTCGCTTTCCAAGGCGGCGTGGACGCTGATCACCGATCTGCGCATTCAGATCCAGGCGCACATTGGACGCCTGCCTATCGCCTTCTACGACTCGAACCGTACGGGCGTGCTGGTCTCTCGCATCATGTCCGATGTGGAAGGCATGCGGAACCTGATGGGCACCGGGCTGATGGAATTCGTCGGCGGCTTGCTGACCGCGTCCATGTCCCTGATTGTGCTGATCAGGATCAGCGCAAAAATGACCCTGCTCGCGTTTATCATCATGGTGGCATTCACGCTGGCCCTGCGTAAGGTATTCGCCACCATTCGCCCGATATATCGCGAGCGAGCGAAGATCTACGGCGATGTTACCGGACGCCTCACGGAATCGCTTGGCGGCGTGCGCGTGGTGAAGGCCTACCGCGCCGAGAGTCGCGAAGAGAGCGTGTTTGCCGTCGGGGTGCGGCGTCTCCTGGCGAACATCATGCGGTCTATTACCGCGATTTCGTTCATGAGCATGTCCTCCACGGCCGTGGTTGGCATCATCGGCGCGCTGGTGATGTATATCGGAGCGCGGGAATATCTCGGGGGCAAACTCACCATCGGTCAATATGGCCAATATGCCCTCTTTCTTGCCTACCTGATCGCCCCGGCGTTTCAGGTAGTTTCAGTCGGCACTCAACTTACTGAAGCCATCGCAGGTCTCGATCGCACTCGTGAATTGCTTGCTGAAGCCGAAGAGGACAGCGACCCTCGCCGAACCTTCCACATCGCCCCCGGAGAGCTCCAGGGCAACGTTACGTTTGAGAATGTCCGCTTTTCCTATCAGGCAGACAAGCCTGTTCTACACGGCATTTCCTTCTCCGCACCGCCAGGGTCGGTGACTGCACTGGTGGGGCCGTCCGGCTCCGGCAAGTCGACGATCATCAGCCTGGTGACTGCCTTCCATAATCCTGATAGCGGGAGAATTCTGCTGGACGGGATCGATCTCTCTACCATTGAACTTGGGAGTTATCGCAGCCACCTCGGTGTTGTGCTGCAGGAATCGTTTCTCTTCGACGGCACAATTCGTGAAAATGTGGCCTTTTCGCGGCCCGATGCTTCCGAGGAACGAATTCTGGAAGCGGCGCGTATCGCCCGCGTGGACGAATTTGCTGTTCGCTTTCCCGAAGGCTACGACACCATCGTAGGAGAACGCGGCGTCAAGCTCTCTGGTGGTCAGCGACAGAGAATCTCCATTGCTCGCGCCATTCTTGCCGATCCGCGCATCCTGATCCTGGACGAAGCGACTTCGAGTCTCGATTCCGAATCCGAGGCTCTCATCCAGGAGGGCCTGGCCTACCTGATGCGCGGGCGCACCACATTCGTTATTGCTCACCGCCTTTCGACCATACGCCGCGCGAACCAGATCCTGGTCATCGACAGTGGGCTTATCCAGGAGCGTGGAACTCATGCAGAGCTGCTCGAAGCGCGCGGACGTTATTACGATCTCTATACGCGCCAATATGCCTTTGAAAGCAACCTCTTTCTTGCGCCCGGCGAAGGCGATCTGCAGCAGGAGGAAGAGGCGGCTTCAGGAAGCAAGGTGAATGCGCCGAGTTTCTCGCAAGTCTTACGTGGACTGAATTGATTTCGCCGGCCGGCGAAAGTAAACGCCTCGGAAATTCGGCACAAACCGCTCCGGATGAAACGGGACGTGCAGCGTTCGCGGCAATTGCCACTGGTCAACCGCTTCGTAACCGAGCGCTTCGATCGATTGCACAAATTGCGATGTGTTGCTCACCTTGTGAGCAACGTAAGAATGCTTTGAGGACTGAACCGTATAGTACGGCTCGCCATCATACATCGGCACACGGTTCACCAGCACGTGGCGTGGTTTCGACGAAAGCTGGGACAGGATTTCAGAAAGATCCGGCTCAATATACTGGAGTGCGCCATTGGTCAGATAGATCGAAGAGCCATCAGCTGCGGCGCGATCCGTGGTGAAGGAGAGGTTCGTGACCCCTTGCTGACGGGCGAACTCCGGCCCGCGCGACATGAACGGCGTCACATCACACACCTGCCATTGCAGTCCCTCCGGATACTGCAGAAACTCCTGGTACTTGTAATAGCACTGTCCAAATCCGCCACCCAGGTCGAACACTTTGCTTCCGGGTTCAAACGCCTGCGACAGCCACAGCAAAACCGGGTAATCGTTTGGATTGAAGAGAAATTGCTTGCTGATGAAAAAGTCCGGCACCGCCTCCAGATTGAATCCCTCGGGCCTTCCCTCGGGTATCGCGCGCTCCGCAGCGGCGAAAGATGAATAGACGCCTCGATAACGCGGAGCTTTTTCCTGAGAATTAAAGTAGCGATACGTATAGAGATCTCGCGCGGTGGCAAGAGTTCGTTGCAACATCCGTTTCATCATGGGTTCCCTTGAACAGTCTTCGTGGCCGGACGATGATTCAATAGCTGCAAGTCAGGAGGGGTTTGGCCTGAATCACCAGCAAAGAGCTTCGCATCGAATGGTAACTGGTGCGCGAAGCAAGAGAGACAACCTCAGCTTTGTGGATGATATGCAGTCTGGCACAAATCTGAGAAATGGTTTTGTTTTGCTAAAAGATTAACTGGGCCGCTTCGCGGGCTGCAGGAGATGTTTGCCATTCAGCCCCATCTGCACCACGACCCTCTTGGTGTTGTCCAGCAACGCTGATCTTCCGGGCGGAGTGGGATTCAATCCGAGCCTGCGCAGGTAGTAATTCGCCTGGAACACGTACTTACGCCGCCAGTCTTTGTATTGATAACTGATGCTAAGGGAAATCGAGACGTTATCGCCGTTCTTCAGCCAGTGCGGTGAGTTCACCGGGATATGGACTCCGGTTCCCGGCCTCATCTGAAAGACATACGCGCGTTCCTGATATTGAGGCTTGTAGACAGCAGCGTTGTTATCCTTCGACCAGAATGCTTCCAGTTCCCGCTCGGTGAGCACATCCCGGTCATTGCGGTCGAAGATGCTGATCTCTTTTTGACCGCGTACCTGCATCAGGAAGTTACATTCACGATCGATGTGGTATGAAGTCACTCGCTGAGGAGAAGTGAGAAAGACGATCGCCTCCTGGCTCTTCTTATCCTGATCGATCTGACGACCGCTGAGCCGCTGCACTTCTTCCAGGCATTGTTCAAGCAGGTTGTTATAATCGGGGTCGTTCTCGACCCGCTTCATCAATATCCAGGCTCCGGCGTTATCGATTCTGTCGAAAGTTTCTTCGACTGTCTGCTTTCTCTCTGGAACGGAGTCCCAGCGCTGCCCTATACCAATATCTCCCGCATCGAAATATACCCCGGGTCGAGTGGCAGGATTTTCAATCAGCTTGCGAAGCCGGGTAAGTTGAAACAGAGGATGATCGGCCGTGAAGCAATGGGAGAACTCAAACGGCTTCTCATCGAAGTCTTCTCGAAAGCCCGGGTTTCCGGAGTCGAAAATAGAAGCCTTCGGTTGCGCCTCTGCGAGGGGTGCGGTCTGCATACGTCCTCCTGCCAATGCGGGAAAAACACCTGATATGCCACTCTACAGTTCACAAACTATAGCCGACACGATGCGGCAGCACAATAGCACTTCCTGGTGCAGATTCTATGTCACTCACAGGCTTGGGATCTCGTTCCAGGCTATGCTCATCTGCATCGGTTACTCCGGAATAACTTAAGTGTTATTGATCAGTACCCAGACTTGTTCTACAAATAAAAGTGAATTCATAGCGCCTCTCAAACTCCGCGCCCAATCGGTCACCATAAGGAAAACCCCATGAAGGAACTACTTAGCGACGAGTTTGCCAGCAAGCTTGAGTGCCTGGCCAAGGAAAAGGCCGCCGAATACAAGAGCAACAAGCCATTTCCTCACATTTTCTTCGACGACTTCCTGCCGATCGAAGCTGCCGAAGCCGCCTTGCGGGAATTCCCTGAGCCGAAGCAGCTCAAGTGGCAGAGCTTCGACAATCAGAACGAGGTCAAGCTGGCCTTCGACGCTGTCGAGAAACTACCCCCCGGCGACCGCGACGTCCTTTATTTTCTGAACAGCCGTCCTATGATCCAGTTCCTCGAAACCCTCACCGGCATTGAAGGCATCATCCCCGATCCATATTTCGCGGGCGGAGGGCTGCATCAGATCAGGCCCGGCGGCAAGCTGGGCGTTCACGCCGATTTCAATCTCCATACCAAGCTCAAGCTGGACCGCCGGATCAACGTCTTGATCTATCTGAACAAGGATTGGAAAGAGGAGTATGGCGGCCACTTTGAGCTCTGGAACAAGGAAATGACCGCGGCTGAGCAGAAGATTCTGCCACTCTTCAACCGGTGCGCCATCTTCAGTACCACTTCCACTTCGTTCCACGGCCATCCCAACCCGCTTTCCTGCCCGCCCGATCGCACTCGCAAGTCGCTTGCAACCTACTACTATTCGAACGGCCGTCCGGAGGAAGAAGTCCACGAAGCCCATTCGACGCTCTTCCAGCAGCGTCCGGGAGACGTCGAGGCGCCGCACCCGCATCCTTCATCTTTAAAGAATTTTGTTCGCTCCATCACGCCTCCGATTCTGACCGACGCTTACAAGAGCCTTCGCAAATAAGAACCGAAGCGAAGACTGGGTCGAAAGTTTTTAAGCCATTTCTCCGATTGGGTCGCATGAAAGGTAATTATCCTTTCACGCGACCTTTGCACTTTTGTCTACGAAAAGTAGCGCCCCTGAACTGAAGCTCCCAATAAACTCCGCAGCCGTAATTCGCTACTCGCCCCAGGTCAGGTGCAGGCCAATGCGGGCGACTCGTGGGGTTCCGAGGGTCAGGATAGGCGTCTTGCCGACCTGGATGGCGCGGTCGAAGAGGTTTTCGCCAGAGGCATAGACCTGCAGGTGGCGACCGATATCACGGGATCCATAGGCATCAAAACGGAAATAACTGTGCAGCAGGTATTGATTGGCGTCATCGTCGAACTGGCGTCCACTGTTGCGGGCCTGCAGGCTCAACACACCAAGACGCGGGTGGCTGAGGCGGAGCTGAGCGGTGGCCATGTTGCGGGGCACCTGTGGGATCCAATTGCCGATGAGCTGCGGCTGCTGAGCATATTTAGTAACCGTGGCATTGGCATATTGGTATCCGCCTACAAGGCTGATCCAGCGTGCGGGCTGCGTGGCGAAGTCGAGGGAGATGCCGCGGCTTTCGATCTGGCCAAGGTTCTCGCGCTTGAGCAGGGTTGAAGTGGGCGTGGTGGCGAGGGTGAGAGCGGTGATGGGGCGGTTCACCTGGGTCCAGAAGTAGCTCACACGCAGCGTTGAGCCGATGCGCGGCAGGTCGGTCTGAAAGCCGGTCTCCCAGCCAGTGGCGCGCTCGGAGCGCAGGTTGTTGTTGGGGAGCGTGGTTTGCTGGCCGACCTGGCCGGTGCGATAAAGCTCGTTCTGAGTGGGCGCTCGGTAGGCGCGAAAGCCGGAGGCGTTGAGAGCGAATGTAGAGTTGAGCCGTCGGGTGATGCCGAGGCGAGGATCAAAGACAGTTTCACTGAACGAAGGCAGGACGGCGCGAGTGGCGGCGCTTGTGTATTGCACGGCGTCGAAGTTCGAGAAGTGATCGACGCGCGCCGAGCCGCTTAGCGTCCACTGGTTAGGCGTATAGAGAGCCTCTCCGTAGACGCCGGTCTGGCGCTGACGAGCGGAGGTGTCGAGGATTCCACCTGCGCCGATGAGAAGAGTTTCATAGTCAGCGGCGCGTACGTCGTGGGTGTCGGCTCCGCCGAGGACAAGAATATGGGTGCCGATGGATTGATGCCAGCGGGCAGCGGCTCCGAGTTCGGTGGCAGGGTTCTGTCCGATGCGAGTGGGGGTTTCGGAAGCGCGACTTGGGGCGATCGACGAAAAGGTCTGGCGGTAGTGCTCGTTGTCCCCCCAAAAGCGGAGCACGAGATTAGAAAAGTCTGCGCCGGCGATCGATCGCCAGAGACGTGTGCTGTTGACCTGAAAGGGCGTGCCGTTATGGCGATCCTCATTGAGGAAGCTGCCGCGGAGAAAAGCCCGGTCGCTCTCACGAAATTGGCGACCCACCTCGGCGAGGGCCGTCTGGGCATGGACGTTGCTCGGTTGATCGATAGGGCCACGCAGATCGGGCGCGACGAGGGTATAGCCGTCGGTGGCGAGAATGCCCCCACTGGCCAATCCGGACCAGAGACCGGATTTGAATGTGCCGAGGGCGGCACTGTCGGAGGTGCCAAGCCCCCCGTAGCTGGAGGTGAGCTGGAGCGTCGCAGACTTGGGCTCGACGGGGATGATATCGATGACTCCGCCGATAGCACTCGATCCATACAAGTCGGACGCGCCGCCACGCACCACTTCAACCGAATGAATCGACAGCGAAGGTAACTCTTCCCAGTGAATCCAGCCACCATAGGGGTCATTGAGTGGAACATCGTCGAGGACGACGAGCGAACGGCTGGCAGCAGTTGAGCCGAGTCCGCGCAGGGAGACACCTTCGGTCGTGGGGTTAGCCACGAGAGAACTCGAACGGCGGAAGAGTTCGAAGCCGGCGACCTGGCGCAATCTGCCGTCGAGGGCCGGGGCGGCCGATTCGCGGAGCTGTTCAGTGCTCAGCACGCGCGTGCTGGCGGGACTGTCGGCGGAGGCCAGGGGCGAACGGTAGGCGGAGACGATCACTGTCTCAAGCGGGCGCTCGAGGACAATCGTGAGCGGTGCTGTGCCTGAAATCGGGACTGTGACGCTTACGTAATGGGGGTTGCTAACCTTGATTTCCGGAATCCCCCGGGAGATTTCAAAAGAGCCGTCTGCGCCGGTCGTGGCCAGCGGATGTCCCGAGGAATCAACCACAGTCGACTGGGCCAGGGGTGCACCACGTGCATCGATGACCTTGCCCTGCAGGGTGCTCGCGGCTGTATGGTCCGATCCGGCTGTTTTTTGGGCGCGGCTAGACCCGGCGACCAGGAGCGCTGCGAGCGCGGCGACAAGCGCGGTTCGCTGGAAGTTGCGAGGCATATGGTAAGTCCATCTTAAATGCCGGGATAAGAGGAATCGGCAGGCCGCAGAATATGTATGGAGCTGCGGCTGTTGGGACCTTCATCGGGTAATTCGGCAAGCAGTTCGCGGATGGTCCTCTTCAGGACAGGGTGAATTACGTCAGGGGCGATTTCAGCGAGCGGGGCGAGGACGAACCGCCGGTGGGGAAGTTCAGGATGGGGCACGACGAGCGATGGCGACTCATAGATCAAGCTATCCATTAGCAACAGGTCGAGATCGAGGGTGCGCGGGCCCTTGGGAACGCTGGCGGCGCGGTCGCGGCCGAAGGAGCGTTCAATGGCAAGAAGACATTTGAGCAGGTGCTCCGGGTCTTCGCCTGTGCGCAGGGCTACAACGGCGTTGACAAAGGCGGGCTGATTCTGGAAGCCGACTGGTGCGGTTCGATATAAAGACGAACGGGCCCGGATGATGCCTACTGTCGCCAGGGATTCGATGGCGGCAAGCACGATTTCAACAGGCGGCCCGGCTGGCGAGGAGATATTGGAGCCGAGTCCAATGTAGACGGTTTGCGCCATAAAGTTCGTTATCAGGATAGTCGGACATTAGGATCAAAGGACGATGAGAATGGCCCCATGAGAGTCGCACTGTTCGGCGGTACCTTCGATCCTTCGCACCGGGGACACAGGGCATTGGCGCGATTGGCAAAGGACCGGTTGCATCTGGATCTGGTGCTTATCGCGCCGGTGGGAACGCAACCCCTGAAGCAGGAAGCGACGACGGCGAGCTTTGAAGACCGGATGGAGATGGCGCGGCTGGCATTCGCCAATGAGCCAGAAATGGAAGTGTCTCTGATCGATGCCCCGCGGACGGATGGCCGGGCTAATTACACCATCGACACGGTTCTGGAGTTGAAACGGGGCCTGAAGGCAGAAGATAGGCTTTTTTGCCTGATGGGCGCGGACTCGTTTCTGACCATCGGGAAGTGGTATCGCGCGGCGGAGTTGCTGGTGGCCTGCGATTTTATCGTAGGGTCGCGGCTGGGCTTCGATCTGGGCCGGCTGGCGACAGCCTTGCCGGAGAAGATCTCGGTCGCGGCGGAAGAAGCGGATTTACCAGGCTGCCTGGTACTGGGACTGCGTGGAACAGGCGGCGGGCATTCGCGCCTGTATTTGCTGCCCGATCTGGCCGAGGATGTTTCCGCGACCGAGGTACGGGCGGCGCTGAGCCAGGGCGCCCATACAGCCCCAGGTGGACGTCCGGTGCTTGATCCGGCGGTGGCCAGGTATATCCATGAGCACCGGATATATGGATAAGCAGGTAGCGCCGGTGAGGTCCTCCACGCTACCATGGACCCGTTCCGAGGAGCGAGAATCCACCGAAATGGCATCGACTGAAATCCGCACCATGGTGTTGGCCGCCGCTGCAGCCTGCGACGAGAAAAAAGGTGAAAACACGAAGATTCTCGAGCTGGACCAGGCGGACTCCGGGTTCACCGACTTCTTCCTGATTACCAGCGGGACAAATGAAAAGCAGACGCAGGCGATTGCTGATGCCATTGAACTCGTATTGAAGCGGGAATTTGCGACGTATCCCAACTCGGTGGAAGGCCGGAAACTGGGTGAGTGGGTTCTGATGGACTATGTGGATTTCGTGGTCCACATCTTTCTGAAAGAAAAGCGGGCTTACTACGATATCGAACGGCTGAGGAAATCGGCTCGGCACATGGACGTAGCAGAACTGAAGGCTGCACTCACCGAGAAGACACTGGCGGCAAGGAAGAAGTCCCCGGTGAAAGCGGCGGCCGGGTCCCCTGGAAAGAAGGCAACGGCGAAAAAAGCCGTAAAAGCGCCGGCGAAGAGACCTTCCGCTAAGAAGGCTGCTCCCGTCAAGACCGCGTCAAAAAAGGCCACCAGGTCCCAGGCGAAAAAAGCAACGAAAACTGCGGCGGCCGATCCAACGAGTAGTTAAGTTTTTACACTTCAGGTGGTGGAAAGACTTGAATCCTTCCACCGGAGGAAGTGCAGTATGCTTGCCAAAGCTGCTCTTAAGAAAAAAAAGCGACCAGTAGAGTTGCGCCCGGTTTTCAGGAAGCTCCGTGAGGATGATCTGCCGAATGGCAGTTTCAGTTGTTTTCTTTGGTTGTAGATTACGGAGAATTCAAGGGCATGGACGAGACTCGCGCATCTCAAGAGACAAACGACGGCCGGGATAAAACACTTACTGCCGAACCGTGGCCGGCAGAGATGTGCAAGAGGGTAATCGAGTCTTCGCCCTGGCCGATGTTTGTGCTGGATTGCGAATCGCGGCGGGTGGTCGAGGCGAATGACGCGGCGATTACGAAGTATCGGATGAGCCTTGAGGATTTACGGGCGCGGGGAGTCGACGAGGTATTGCCGCCGCATCGGCGCATAGAGTTGAATCGGCTGCTGGACGCCAGGCTGGATGGTCCGCCGCGCGATGCGTATTCCGAACATATTCTTCCGGATCGGACGCTGTTTCCCGTGGAGGTACGGTCGTTCCCGCTGCTGTGGAACGACAGGCCAGCGCGATTTATTCTCATTCGCGACCTGCTGTCAAAGCCCGCAGGCGCGCGCGAGTCGGAACCGGCTGAGAAACTCGATCTGGCGGGGCGAATCTCGGGATCGACTGCTCATGATTTCAACAATCTGCTCACGGTAATTCTGGCTGTGGCGGAGCAGCTCCAGGAAGGCGAAGGCGATCCTGAACAACAGATTGGACTGATAGCAAAAACCGTGCGCAGCGCGCAGGAACTGGCGCAGCAACGCTTGACCCTGGAAGGCAGCCAGGTAGCGCGGCGAGAGAGACTTGATCTGAATGCCGTGCTGGGGGAGCAGGCGGATATGCTGCGGGTTTTGCTCGGCAAGCAGATCGACCTGGAGATGGATTTCGATTCCAAACTGTGGCCAGTCTTCGCGGACGCTGCGCAGTGGCGCGAAGTCATTCTGAATCTTGCCGTAAATGCCCGCGATGCCATGCCGGAGGGTGGCAAGTTCTATATTTCGACCCGCCGGGTACTGATAAAGTACGATAACCACGAAGCAGGATTAACGCGCGGGCGTTATGCCCACCTTATCGTGCGGGATACTGGGCAGGGCATGACCGAAGAGACACGGTTACACGCCTTCAAGCCGTACTTTTCGACGAAGTCGAGAAGCAGGAACAGCGGGTTGGGGCTGGCGTCGGTTGATGCAGTGGTGAAGCAGAGCGGGGGAAGCATTCGCCTGACGAGCGCGCCCGGCGAGGGGACGCGCTTCGATATCTTCATTCCCGTCCAGGCAGAAGAAGCGCAGACGGCGCCGCAGGGAGGACTGGTGCTTCTGGTGGAAGACGCCGACGAGCTGCGCAAGATGATCCAGGATTTTTTGACGGCGCGCGGGTATGAAGTGATCGCCTGCGGAAACGCCGAAGTCGCATTGAAATGGGCGCGAACACTGGAGCGCAAGCTGGATCTGGTGATCTGCGATCTGCTTTTGCCGGACCTCCCCGGAGACATGCTGGTGGAACAGCTTCGCGAGCAACGGCCCGAGATGAAGGTCATCTTCATGTCAGGTCAGCTGGGAGCGGCGGACGCAATGCAGGCAGCGGCCAGCGGCGCGTCCAATACAACCTGTCTGGAGAAGCCGTTCAGTTTGCATCAATTAGCACATACGATTGCAGAAACTTTGGGAAGCGCCGTGCCAACTGGGAGTTGACAGCATCCAGGCTACAGGTTAGCTTTTTTCTAGATGCAGATTCGCGCTCACTATCGTCAGCACCATCATCATCGCGTGACGAACGTGCCGGCGGATCTGCGTGGCTTGAGTTAGCAGCCCAGAACAACAAGATCCTGAGAAAGAGCCCGCCGGCGCGAAAGCACTGGCGGGCTTTTGCATTTTGGACCCAACAACAGAACAGGAATAGAGGATGACGGATATTACGATCGATTTCGCAAAAATGGATGGACTGGTTCCGGGGATTGTGCAGGACGCCCGGACGGGAGAGGTGCTGATGGTCGGCTTTTTGAACGAGGAGAGCTACCGTAAAACGCTGGAAACAGGATTTGTGACCTTCTGGAGCCGCACGCGACAGAAGCTGTGGATGAAAGGCGAGACCAGCGGCAACCGGCTGCGGGTCGTAGACGCGGCCACCGACTGCGATCACGACACACTGTTGTTTCGGGTACATGTCGAAGGCGACGGGCTGGTGTGCCATGAAGGCACGGTAAGCTGCTTCACGCGTCCCGTTTCGATTGCCTCGGCTGTTGCTTCGGAGGTGCGGTGATGGCCAATAAGCTGCGGCTGGGAATTCCCAAAGGAAGCCTGCAGGATGCGACCGTCGCGCTGTTTGAGCGTGCGGGCTGGCGGATCTACGCGAATGGGCGGTCGTATTTTCCTTCGATCGACGATGCCGAGATCGAGTGCATGTTGATTCGCGCGCAGGAGATGGCGCGGTATGTGGATCACGGTGTTCTGGACGCAGGGCTGACGGGCATCGACTGGGTGGTCGAGAGCGCGTTGGACGTGAAGAGCGTGGCCAGCCTGACCTATGCCAAGCAGAGCCGCTCGAAGGTGCG
>DATAQX010000099.1:0-7392 GCA_036264455.1 Silvibacterium sp.
GAAAATCGCATCCATGCGTCTCACAAATCTCTTCGGCGTCAGAAACGCTCCCGATGGCTTCCTCCAGTTTGCGCTCTCTCATGGAGCCGTTGCCGCCCAATCCGATGAAGAGTGGACGAAGTTACAGAATGCAGTGAAGCATTGATTCACAGCGATAAATATCCGATATCTCCAGCCGTCTTGGGATCAACTTGTAAAAGTTATGATCGCAGAAAGATATTGGTTACTTACTGTATGCGTTGTAACTATCTTTCATGTGCGACTGCTCTGCAGATGCAGCAGATTAACTTCGTCTTAACCTTTCTGGGACATATCCCTTACAACAATAAGACGACCTGCGGACTACTCTGTGGCAACTCGCTCGCCGCGAGCTCCTAATCTTCGTGTGGGGCCGTCCTTTTGCCGAGCCCACGTAGGTATAGGAGGAGCACTATGAATAGATCGGGCAACATAATTAAGCGTCCCGTGAACCGCCGCTCGTTCATGAAAGGCATTGGCGTCGCCAGTGCGGCATTTTCAACATCCGCTATCTTGGGAAACATCAAGCTGGAAGCCGAGGAGGGGAGCGGAAGACTCGAGCCGGGAGACGCGGCAATTCTGCGTTTTCTGGCAGCGGCCGAGATCATTGAAACCGATCTGTGGCAGCAGTACGCAGAACTCGGGGGCGATCAGACGAATGAGCCGCCTCAAATCAAGGGGTTGACCGGCGGGAATGCCGCCTACATCAGGGCGCTGCAAAACCTGGATGGCGACATGCCCCAATACATCCATGACAATACTGAAGATGAATTCAGCCATCAGGACTTCATCAATGCTTATTTGGCATCAAAAGGCGCCGATACTGTTGATCTCAGTCACTTCCGGAATCTGCCCAGCAGCCAGGCGACCGGTGCGCAGCAGATTGGACGCCTTACCAATCTTATGGAGCTGACCATAGATACTTCATGGTGGACCAGATACCGCAGTCGCACCGGCAACCCAGACCTCGGCGACTCCTTCGCCAATGTGATCAAAGTGCTGGGAACAAAGAAACACACAGCGATTCCTCGAAACAACAGCGAGGCGCAATTGGACCCGAGTTCGCCCAATGGCGTTACCGATCTCACGCAATACATCGCCAATACCGCGGGTTTTCATTTCGCATTTATCGAGCAGGGGGGGACAAGCCTTTACGCACAACTCGCGCAAAGGGTGTCACACCCGCAGGTCCTTCGTATTTTATTGAGCATCGGAGGCACGGAGATCATGCACTTCCAGACCTGGCACGACAAGGCAGGGAACGCGCCTCCACTGACAGGTGTAAAGGATCCTGTGAGTGGCGATACGGTGGATTTCCCGGATATCAGCAAATTTGCCGGTAATGAAGACCTGCAGGGGAACCTCATCATGCCGGAACCGACAGCATTTCTGCACAGAAAATTCCCGCCGGTTTCCATCATTCGTCCGACGCAGACCAAGGGCGCGGCGGCGGGCGCAGTAAAGGCGCTTACGAATGACGGACTATTCATTGGGCAGGATCCTGCGTTCTTCCGTTACCTCAACGACCTGGCCGAAGATGCTGACGAGGCCAGACGCAGAGATTAAATGGGTCTGTATCTGCATGGTTTCGAAATGAAAAGCGAGTTCTACCGGCGTCCTCTCTAACCTCAGCCCGTGCTTGTCCATCGCCCCTTCGCAAGTTGAAGTGTTGTGGATGAGCGCGGGCCTTTTTCTTGCGCTGGGAATACGCCTCCTATTCTGGTGCGCTGGCCACCCTGTTTGCGACTTTTCCCTCTCTACGGCATCTATTAGTTCGGTACACTGTTCTGAGTGGTTTCGCGCAAAGGACCCGCGAAACCAGACGGTCGAAATCAGGAATTCTAAGGAGAAATATGGCGGTTCAATCGATAGTGGAACTTAGCGATGCAAACTTCGATCAGGAGGTTTTGAAATCGGAGCAGCCGGTTCTGGTTGATTTTTGGGCAGCTTGGTGTGGCCCTTGTAAGGCGCTCGCGCCCACCGTCGATGAAGTCGCCACCGCATACGCAGGCAAAATCAAAGTTGCCAAAATGGATGTGGATCGAAACCAGGCCACTCCTATGCGTTTCGGAATCCGCGGCATTCCCGCTCTTCTGCTCTTCAAAGGCGGCAAGGTTGCTGACCAGATAGTGGGCTACGTGCCCAAAGAGACGATTGAGCGCAGCCTGGCGCGCGTGATCGGATCGACGGCGGAGACTGCGGCTGTTGCTGCGGTGCCTGCTGCCGAATCAACCGCCGTCACCACGAAGTAAGCCCCAGCCTGGGATTCCTCGCAGGATCCCGGGCATTTGCGTACGGCCAGTTTACTCGAAGTGCAGGGTAACAAGGCCAAAGTTTGTGAATCGAACCTCTACGTTCGAGCCCGAAGTGCAACACGCTTTGCCTGACCAGCTTCCAGTAGTGATCCAATCGCCTGCGTGCAAGCCGCACGTGCGAAAGCTGCCTTCATTCGCAAGCCAGGTCACCAGCCGCAAAAGATCGGTCCCCGCCGAGTTCGAAGCAGTTCCTTCGAAGCAGGCCCTGCCATCCACAATAACGGTCACCGCTTCACGCGAAAGATCGATCGAAGACCAGCCGGCAACTGCGGGACCGTAAACAAAGCCCGCGTTCATCTGCATATCGCCGATCACTGAAAGCCGATCCGCCTTGTCCGGATCGACGAAGGCCGATTCCAAAAGCTCGATCGCCGGATGTGCGCTGGCGATGGCACCCATCACCTCCTCGCGTGTGTACGGCTCGTCCCGTGGCGGCAGATCCCGCCCCAGCAGGAAAGCGATCTCAGCTTCCACGCCCCGCAACCGCCGAAACGATTTCTTGATCCGGTCTCCCGAAGTTGCAAAGCCGCCCCATAGCGGTATCGCTGCAAACAGTGGAGTGGCATCCGGAGTCGGTGCACCTACTTTCCATCCGCCGACGCGTCCCATGGCCAGCGCGATCACATCCTGCAGGGCGTACGCTTCGTCCAGCGAACAAGGACGCAGCGCTTTCGGCAAATCGTCAATCGGCTTCAATTCGCGTCTTGCCTGCAGCATGAGTTCCGCCGCCTGCCGCATGCGATCGTTTTCGCGAGGGGGAATTCTGTGCTCACTGGTAGCCTGTGCCGTGGACATATCGTCCTCCTTCAGTTCGAATAGTTATCAGACTAGGGAAGCTGCTTAGATAAGCCCATTCCTTCTCGGTTTCCATTTTGGTTTTATGAAATATCGAGTGCCTTGCCAGCGCGCCCTGTAACTGGAGACCATAATAAGAGTCGAATAGCAGGAGCCACTTCAATAGCCCGATGCCGATACGCAAACCCAACGACATACCATGGTCTGAGATTACTCCGAAGTTCGTCTACCTGAACCGCCGCGCTTTCATGGCCGGAGCGGTAACCGCGGGAACCGCGGCCATAGTCGGCAAACGCATCGCAAGCGTGCTTGCGCCGGCTGCATCCGTTCATGCAGATACAAAGCTGACCACCGTGAAGAGCCCGCTCTCTCTAACCGGTGAGCAGCCGACCTCCTACCAGGACATCACCCACTACAACAACTTCTACGAGTTCGGTGCGAACAAGGACGATCCAGCCCGAAACGCCGGGCGTCTCAAAACGCGTCCCTGGACCGTCTCCGTCGAAGGCCACGTCAAAAGCCCGCAAAAGTTCGACATTGACACTCTTTTAAAATTGCGCCCTCTCGAAGAGCGCATCTACCGCCACCGCTGTGTCGAAGCCTGGAGTATGGTCATCCCCTGGGTGGGATACTCGCTCTCAGAGCTCATCCAGCAATGCCAGCCGCTGCCCTCGGCAAAGTACATCCAGTTTCTTTCACTCGCAGACTACAGTCAGATGCCGGGCCTCAGCCAGGTATCGCTCAATTGGCCCTATTCTGAAGGCCTTCGCATGGACGAAGCCATGCACCCGCTCACGCTGCTTACCTTCGGACTCTACGGCGAAACCTTGCCCAACCAGGATGGTGCGCCTGTGCGCGTCGTCGTACCCTGGAAATACGGTTTTAAGTCCGCAAAGTCCATCGTCAAGATCAAGTTCGTTGACAAGCAGCCGCACACCACCTGGAACGAGATGGCGCCCAACGAATACGGCTTCTACTCGAATGTGAATCCCAATGTCGACCACCCCCGCTGGAGTCAGAAGACCGAGCGCCGCATAGGCGCGTCACTCTTCAGTCAGCGTCAGCCAACGCTGATGTTCAATGGCTACGGCGACCAGGTTGCCAAACTCTACACCGGCTTGGACCTGAAGAAAAACTTCTAGCGCATGTCCAATCGCCCGTTGTCCAATCACTGGATTATTGCCCTCAAGGTTCTCGTGCACGCGGCCTGCCTGGCACCGGTTGCATGGCTCATCGTTCACGCCGTGCAGAACAATCTTGGCCCCGACCCAACCGCCGCAGTCACCTTCTTCACCGGGCGCGGAACCCTGCGGTTGCTCGTACTCTCATTGGCCATTACCCCGGTCCGCCGGCTCATTACGCCGCTGGCCCCGTCGTTCACATCGATCATTCGCTTCCGGCGCATGCTCGGTCTCTATGCGTTCTTCTACGGATCTCTGCATCTCCTCACCTATGTCTGGCTCTACGCAGGATTCAAACTCCATGCCATGATCGACGACATTGCCAGGCGCCGCTTCATCACCGCGGGTCTCACCGCGTGGGTGCTTATGGTTCCCCTGGCGCTCACCTCCACCACCTGGTCCATCCGCAAGCTTGGCGGCAAGAACTGGAACCGCCTCCACCGGCTGGCCTACATCTCAGCCATCGCCGGAATCGTCCATTACTGGTGGGGAGTGAAGCCCGGAGTCAACACGCCGTCCACGATTACCCTCGTTCTCTTCGTCCTTCTTGCCGCTCGCCCTATACTGAGTTGGTGGTCGCGGCGGAAAGCTCCCGCGAATTCCTTGCCCCGCGCAACTCAGAGCGGTTGAGAAGGGTTTATAAAGGCGTCTGGAATAAGCCGAGGCAAAATCATGCGTCGAAACGTCCTCCTCTTTTCCGTGCTTGCCGCCGCTTCTGTCGTTTCCTGCTTCGCGCAGACCAGGAAGCCCGCGCCAGTGCCATCCCGGCACGCTGCGGCCGTCCTTCCGCCGCTCACCGACCAAGAGCGCGCCATCCAGATGCTTAACCGCTTCACCTTCGGCCCACGGCCCGGCGACGTAGAAACGGTGATGAAAATCGGTCCCGACGCATGGTTCGAGAAACAGTTGAACCCCGACAGCATCCCTGATCCGGTCCTCGACAAGCGCCTCGCCGACTTTCCCTCGCTCTATCTTCCGCCCAATCAGGTGCTCGTTGAGTTTCCGCCGGGCGGGGTCGTACGGCAGGTTGCGGACGGCAAGCGCTCGGCGCCGCCCGACCCGGTGCTCGAAGGCGCCTATGAGGTTCTGATCGCCGTGTCCAACCACCGGAAGATGGAGCAGGCTCAGCAGGGCAATCAGCCGGAGATGACGGACGACCAGAAGCTCGCGCAGCACAAACAGCAGCAGGCTTCCGCCGCGGTGCTCGCCGATGAGGTGCTGGCGTTTCCAAAGGGCGAGCGCATCCAGGCCCTCATGAAGATGCCGGTTGACCAGCGGATCATGCTTGTGGCCTTCGTGCCCGACCCGCAGCGGACCCTCTTATTCAACGACTTCTCGCCGCGCGATCGCGAAATTTTCAACCTGATGGCCGGAATGCAAGTCATCGATGGGGAACTACAGCAGGCGAAGGTGCTTCGCGCCATCCTCAGCGAGCGTCAGTTACAGGAGGTCATGACCGACTTCTGGTACAACCACTTCAACGTCGATCTCACCAAGGGGCCGGATCGCTGGTATACCCCCACATATGAGCGCGATGCGATCCGCGCACATGCCTTGGGAAAGTTCCGCGACCTTCTGCTGGCCACGGCGCAGCATCCGGCGATGCTCTATTACCTCGACAACTGGTCGAGCATCGGGCCGGACTCGCTTGCCGCCGGAAGACCCAACCAGAAGAAGCGTGACCGGGGTCTCAACGAAAATTACGGCCGCGAGGTCATGGAACTCCACACTGTCGGCGTCAACGGCGGCTATTCGCAGGCCGACGTCACCAATCTCGCAAAAATCTTGACTGGCTGGACCATAGACCAGCCGGATCAGGGCGGAGGATCCGTCTTCGATCCTCGCAAACATGAGCCCGGCTCGAAGAAGTGGTTCGGCCAGGAAGTGAAGGAAGACGGCTACGTCGAAGGCCAGCACGCGCTCGAATGGCTCGCTGCCCAGCCACAGACGGCACACTTTATCTCTTACAAATTAGCCCAGCGCTTCGTCGCCGACGAGCCTCCCGGCGATCTCGTCGACCGCATGGCGAAGACTTATCTGGCCACCGACGGCGATATCAAGGAAGTACTCCGCACCCTGGTGCATTCACCCGAGTTCGCCTCGCAGAAGTATTACCGCGTGAAGATGAAAACACCGCTCGAATTCGTCGCCTCCGTCTTTCGCGCGACCGATACGAACCCATCGAATCCCGGCGCGTTGGTGGGAGTCATCGGACACATGGGTGAGCCGCTCTACCAGATGCAGGTGCCCACTGGATATTCCACCACCGCTGATCACTGGATGAACTCAGCCGCGCTGGTCGACCGCCTCAACTTCTCGCTCCAGTTCGCGAACAGCAAGGTCGGAGGCATCAAATTCGACGCGCCCCGGCTGCTCGCCGAAGGGCTTCTGGCCCGAACCGCAACCCCTCCCGCGCCGCTGCACGGATCGAGCCACACCCAGGCCGTGGCCCTCACCTCGGTTGCCCTCCCCAGCGGCCAGGAAGAAGCCCTGGACCTGATGGAACAGATACTCGTCGACGGCAAGGTCTCGGAGAAGATCAACGACATCATCCACAAAGAGCTGGCCAGCGCGCAACCATCTAACGATCCGGCGCAGACCCTTAACACTATAACCGCGCTGATCCTCGGCTCGCCCGAATTTCAGATGCATTAAGTAACGATTCCTTATTGGTGCCGGGTGCCCCACGTCCGGATTCTCGGACGTGGGAACCAATCCCTAATGACTCGCTGCCTTTCCACGGCCGACAATTTCCCCTAATCCATTACAATAGAAATAGAAGACAAAGAAAGCCCGACTGTCATTGGCGGTCGGGCTTTTCGTCTGTTCTAAATTTTTCTGCGGTAAGCTGTTTCGAATGAATCAGTCTCGGGCTTTCCCTTTAGAATGAATCAGTTTCACGTCGCCCCTTTAGAATCAGTGAGTCTCGGATTCAGGGGGTGGGGCCCAGTTTGCCTAGTCCGGAACCACCCCCGCAAAGAGCGCCGAATCGTCAGCAATTGCGACATGGCCCGGAGCGGCCACCAGCAGGTAGCGTTCCACCGCCAGAGTTTTGCGGATCACTTCGCCGACCCGCTCGAGAA
>DATAQX010000113.1:0-4845 GCA_036264455.1 Silvibacterium sp.
CGGATGACGGCTTTCGCGCGAACGATGCGTTGCGCAAGCGTCGCCGGCGTAACGAGAAATGCCCGGGCAATATCCTCTGTGGTCAGGCCGCAGACTTCACGCAGTGTGAGCGCAACCTGTCCCTCCGGTGGCAGAGCGGGATGGCAGCAGGTAAAGATGAGACGGAGGCGATCGTCCTGGATCTCCTCTTCCTGAGGCGCTTCGTTGCCACGCGCTTTGTTGATTTGCGCTTCAAGGTGCAGCACAAGATCTCTCTCTACTCCGTCAAAGCGCGCCCGCCGACGCATCCCGTCAATGGCCTTGAAGCGTGCGGTTGAAATCAGCCAGGGGCGTGGTTTGTCCGGTATGCCGGCCTGAGGCCATCTGTCCAAAGCGGCGGCAAAGGCCTCGTGCATCGCCTCTTCGGCGAGATCAAGATCGCCGAGCAGGCGCACCAGCGTAGCCAGAATCCTGCCCGATTCAGACCGGTAAAGAGTCTCTATGGTCCTGCTCAGATCTTCGGGCGCATTCGGCGGCATGCATGTCAAACTAGCAAACGGACTGACTCGACACAACCGGCTCGCCAATGCGTTCATTGGGGACGGTTTGCACTGGGACAACAGGATAGATCCTCGTAGACGGGCTTTGCGCCGGGATTCGGCATTCCGGCCGGATCACCGCCAAAACCGGAAATTGATATGTAGTGACCGGTCAATCCGGGCCTTTATAAACGCCAAATCAATTCTCAGTTAGGGCTGTGTTAATTGCCTGGCAGCGGCAACATTCTTAAGTTCCGCTTCAGTTTTCCAGCTCTAGCGTGTGGTTGAGTGCGCTCGGTTTCGTCATTCATGAAAAGTACTGTCTTCATCAGATGACTCCCATATCGCGGGATCCAGCCTCTCACTTACAGAAGGAACGGCCTACGACTCAGCCAGTCTGGAAGCGTAAACGGACCGCTTGAGCGAACAAGATGTGAATCTACAGGAGGTAAGAAGCTGTGCGTAATTCCCTGCGTTTGTTGGTATTGTTTCTGGCTCTCAGCACCGTGTTGTTGTCTCATCTTTTGGCCCAAACCGGGACGGGCACGATTACAGGAACCGTCCAGGATTCGGCCGGGTCCGTTTTTATCAGCGCGAAGGTGGTTCTGGAGCCTTCGGGAAGACAGGTTGCCACTGACGACCAAGGTGAGTTCCGCATTGCGAACCTGCCCGTCGGCGAGTACACACTGACTGCTTCTTATGTGGGTTTTAACCCCTATACGACCACCGTCAAAGTCGAGGCAGGGCAGACGGCAAACGTGACGGCAGCGCTCCAGGTCGGATCGCAGGCCGATTCCGTTCTCGTCACGGCAGAGCGCCTTCAAGGTCAGGCCGAAGCCATCAATGTGGAGCGGATGTCGGCGAACATCGTCCAGGTGCTCCCGAGAACCGTGATTCGAAGCCTGCCCAACAAGAATATTGCAGATGCGGTGGGGCGCCTTCCCAGCGTTTCTCTCGAGCGGGACGAGGGCGAAGGTAAGTATGTACAGATCCGTGGCACTGAACCGCGCCTCAGCAACGTCACGATCAATGGCGTGAACGTTCCTTCCCCCGAAGTGACTGTCCGCAATATCAAGCTGGATGTGGTGCCTTCCGACGTTGTCGAACGCATCGAGGTATACAAAACTCTCTCCGCCGACCAGGATGGTGACGGGATCGGCGGAACCGTAAATCTGGTTACCAAAACCGCACTGGAAAAGCCGACGTACAGCTTGAGCGGCACAGCCGGATATAACCCGATTCAGAATGGCTACTGGCTGGGCGGTTTCGATGGCAGCATCGGTCAGCGCTTTGGCCCGGGCGGGCGTTTGGGGCTCCTGTTGGGTGGAACGTGGGACCGAACCAATCGCGGAATCGATGATCTGGAGCCCGCTCCGACCTTCGGAACGCTTGCGAACGGCCAGAATGTCGCCTACTTCTCGACCGCAGATCTTCGCTCCTACAAATATTACCGGACTCGCTACGGCTTCGAGCTGGGCACGGATTACAAGATAACACCCACAATGTCGGCCTATCTCAAAGGCCTTTTCGCCGACTTTCACGACTTTGGCGAAACCCGGGTGTACACGCCCAACGCGGGTGCTCTGACAGGAGCCAGCGGCTCACAGATTACCTTCGACGATACAGGTTCATGGCAGTACCGCCACTATATCCGCCGTCCCGATCAGCAGGTCTTCAGCTTTCTAACCGGAGTAAGACACGAACTGCCCTCAGACGTCATCGTTTATCAATTTGCGGCATCCCGCGGACATAACATTGGCGGGCAGGACTTTCCCACTACCTACTTCAACGGCCCAAGCAATGTGCGGTTCACCCAGGACCTGAGCAATCCTTACAGGCCGAAATTCATTGCGCAGGACGGAACGAACGGGTACGACCCAACGATATATTCGGTTAACGAATCAGATTTCACTTACTACCACGCCACCCAGCTCAATTTTCAAGGGGATGCATCTCTAGCGCACAACTATAGGATCTACTCCCATCCGAGTACTTTCTCGGTTGGACTGAAGATTCGCAATTCGGCTTCGACGCAGAATGAGAACGATCAACTCTACGGTGTCCCGGGAATCTTCTTCTTGTCCGATGTTCTGGGCACATATACCAACCCAACTTATTACAATAGATCATTTGCAATCAATGGCCTGGCATTTGGTCCTACGTCCGATTACGAGAAGATACTGAAGAAACTGGCGGCTAATCAAAGCTCCCTGGTGCTCGATGAAGCCGGAAGCATAACAAAATCGGCCGCGGCATTCTTTAACGCGAATGAGCGAGTGACCGCCGGTTATCTGCAGGACGTGGTTTTCATCGGGAAACTGCGACTCCAGGGTGGTATTCGTTTCGAAGGTACAGGCACTCATTTTCTTACCAACCAGCTCACTGCGAATGTAGACTCCTCCGGGAATCCTCTCCCGCCAACGATTACGCCGCTACGGGAGGACACAGGTTATACCAACATCATGCCCAGCGTTCAGGTCCAGTACCAGCTTCAGAAAGATACAAATCTGCGAGGCAGCTACGGCCGCGGCATCTCCCGGCCTAACATCGGCGACCTGGTGCCAACCACGACCACCGATCCCAACACCAGCCCGGGCAGCATCAGTAAAGGAAATCCTAACCTGCAGCCAACCAAGGCCAACAACTATGACATCCTCATAGAGCACTATTTCCAACCGCTGGGAGTCCTTCAGGCTGGCTACTTTTACAAGCAGCTTTATGATCCGATCTTTCTCACGGCAACTCCCGTGACCATACCCTTCAATGGAGCACCCAAGGACTTCATCCTGAACCAATCGATAAACGGTCCGGCAGGCCATATACAAGGAATAGAGGCTCAATGGGAACAACGGTTCTCATTTCTTCCCGGCCTGTTGAGCGGGGTTGGAGTTTCGGCTAATTACAGCTACACGACATCGCAAGTTACATTTCCGGCGAACTTCAATGGTGGACGCACAGATAAGCCTGCCCTGCAACGTCAGGCTCCGAACAACTACAACTTCAATCTGACCTACGATAAAGCGCGGTTTTCCGCGCGCTTCGCGATTAGTCACAACGACGCGAACATTTACGCTTACCAGTGGAGCGCCGGGACCGGCCCGGCCAACGATCCTATCCTGGGATTGAAAGGCCCCACCGGCGATAACTATCTATATGCGCATACACAGTACGATGTGCAGGGCAGCTATCGTGTGTACAAAGGACTGCAGGTCGTCGCCTCTGGTCTCAACCTAAGCAACGAGGTCTTTGGCTTCTATTATGGAAGTGGGATCTATCCGAACCAGCGCGAGTATTACAGGTCGACGGTTTCCTTCGGTGTGCGCTGGGCATTGGCAGGGGAGCAATAGAAAAAGACCCAGTCTTAACTGCTTAAGGAGCTCTGAGCACCCCGGTATTTTAGCGGCCGGGGTGCAATGGAGTTCGCGAGCCAGCGCAAGCTGCAGATTCGCCCGACGTTGCCCTGAATTTAAGCCCGAAAATCCGGACTCTTCGGCTTCGCTCAGGGCAGCGTACGCGGCGCACCCCCCGGCCATTACCCGGTGACTCGGATTCGTTTCAGCAGATGCAATTCTCTTTACAGGCTTCCGGAATAGCGACGATAATGTCGGTTCGTAAAATTACCAGAGTCGACGCAGCGCGGAGGTGGCCAAAATCGCGATTCATATCCCGTCCAAGGTTCGCGCGGCAGGCGCGTGGCTTTGGTCCAACACCGAGTCCGTAAAGAATTTTTGCCAGGCCATTGCGCTACTGGTAGTAAGCATTGTGACATCTGAATGGTTCGTGCACACGGAGCTTCCGACTCTACATCCCCGGCCCAGTGCTGCAGTGAGCGTAAAGGCGCAAAGGATTGGAGAGGGGTGCCTGGTCACGGTGAATATACGGATAGCGAATGGCGGCAAGGAGTCATTTGACGCGAGCAAGGTTCATCTCCAGGGCTGGCAGCATGATCCGCTCTCGCCGCGGGGCTGGCAGAAGTTCATAGACGTCAACGAATTTGAGCGCCCTCCAGCGATCTTCGACCTGACCTTTGACGACAAGAACCGAGGCCAGTTAATCCGGCGATATGATCCGGGCGAAGACGCCATGCAGGATGTTACCTGGTTCGTCGAAAGCACTCCACCCGGGACCTACACCGTCCATGTCGATGTTGAAGATCATGGCGAAGCCGTGGCCCACGCGCGCCAGTGGCAGGAAGGTCTGTGTCCGGAGTGACTTTACCGGAAAAGCCTTTGCCTATGGGCTCAGCATCCGGTGAGGTGCTGAGTGCGGCACAGCTACAGCAGGAAATCAGCGCCAGGAATCTGGTTCGCGCCACGAGATTCGACCA
>DATAQX010000127.1:0-3672 GCA_036264455.1 Silvibacterium sp.
GGAGTCGAAGGACCCGCTTTTGAATCTCTACTACTAGCCCTGACGGTGCCCCATTCAAGCCCGGTTTTGGCTTGAGTGGGGAGCGCATCAACGCAGGTTCATTAACGCCGTCACCACGTCCTCTGAACTCGCCACATCGGCGCGCTTGGGAAACAACAGCCTGATGAGAGCAGAATGGAGTTCCAGGTCCAGATCTGCGCAACAATCTTCAATCACTGCGACACGATAATCAGCATCGCCTGCCTCCAGCAGGGTCGAGAGTATGACTCCACTCGTCGAAATGCCGAACAGCACGAGCGTATGAATCTCTCTCGCCCGAAGGATCATATCGAGATCGGTTCCCGCAAACGCGCTTACACGATGTTTGACAATGACGATGTCATCGGGCTTCGGCCCGAGCGCAGGATGAATTGCCCCGGACGAGCCCTGAAAGAACTCCTGGTGTGGCTTGGAAGCTTTAATGGCGCCGAACAGTTTGTTGCGATCGCTCACCTCGGGCAGACCCGGTCGGAATCCCACTTGAACCTGAATCACCGTCATCCCCACATCTCGGGCCGCGTTCAGAACCTTTGAGGCGCGCTCTATGAAATCAGCTTCCGGTTTCGCGTAGACGGAAATGATGCCGGTTTGACAATCCAGAGCGAGGACAGCCGTATGACGAGGATCAAAAGTGTCCATGGCAGAAATCTAGCAGGGAACCCGCTCACTAGCCATCGCGGTCGCCAGCGCTATTTCTTGTTGTCATCCTGAGCGGAGCACGCCGCGGGCGTGCGAAGTCGAAGGACCTGCTTTTCAAATCCCTGATGGTGGCCTATTCAAGCCCCGGTTCTGGCTTGAGTTTGGCAGTAACCGAAAACCAATTCTGGCAACACGACTGGCGTACCCTTCAGGGCGGGTGGCCCACCCTTGACTGACTGTACTGTGCCGGATTCACCGCGAATGAGGGTGCCCCATCCTGAGCGCTTGCTGCGCTCGAAGGGTGGGAAGCACAATCCTGAACGGAACAACCTCCTGCCCGCGACGCGAGGCCTGGTAGAAGCCCCGGGCAATCGGGGTCCCCACGGACAGGTCTCCGGGGGGAATAAAGTCTGGTCCGAAGAACCGCACCTCATCGCCTAGGCGGGAGCACCGGCGCGGCCGAAGCGGCATATTCGACTTACTTCGGCAGCGAATGATCGATCACAAATTCGGCAAACTCTAGAATCTTCGTCTTTGAGCGATACGGAAGTCTTCCAGTAATAGCCAGCTTTGCAATGCCGTGAACCATAGACCATGCAAGAAGCGCTAACTGAAGGGAATCTCCGGCGACCAGCTGACCTGTGCTCTGAGAGGACTGAACCAGGCCCGTGAGCGTCGAAAAGGCCAATTCACTGGCCTTTGTAGCCTCCGGATGCGATTCCTTTGAGAGCATCGTCTCAAACATCACCGTGAAGTGTTCAGGTCGGCGAAGGGCAAATGTCACATAGGCAAGCCCGGCCCGTTTCAATCGGTCGAGCGGACCCGGCTGTTGGTTCGCGGCTGCGAGCATTGCATCATTGAGTTCCAGATAGCCCTCTGCAGCTACTGCGGCAAGCAAGGCGCCCCTGTCCCGAAAGTGTCGGTATGGGGCGTTGTGTGAAACACTTGCTCGCCGCGCTACCTCTCGCAGCGTGAAGCCACTTGGTCCCGCCTCCGCGATTAGCTGTACCGCTGACGCAAGCAGGACCTCGCGCAAATTGCTGTGATGATAGGGTTTTTTCTTCCTCATTTTCCTCCGAATTATAGCCGCTTGTCCGAGATTGCGAACATGCGACTCGTTGGATGTTGACAGCGACAACATAATCGGCTAGATTAGCAGGGCAGATGATGTTGCTACTGTCAACATCGAATAACCAGGAGGTGTGCCATGGAAAAATCCATGCAAAGACCCATGGAAAAGCTAGGTGCGGCTGGTATAAAGCCTTCCCCTGTTGCTTGGCGATTTTGGCCGGCATTAAGGATGGCGCTTGCCGCTGTTTTGCTAGGGATAACCGCACTTTCGTTGGCCGGGTTTGCAAATGAACCCGAGAGTGACAAACCCGAAACCGGCAAAGAGGCGAGCCGGGCAGCTATCAAAAGGTTCTGGGCTGCGTACCACGGAAATGATTACCAGGCCATTCCACAGGTTCAGAAAGAATTGCAAAAGGCCATTGAGGGTGACCCTGACAACCCGACTTTGTATGCCCTTTTAGGAGCCACTCATTTCTGGCATGTTGGCGAGGCCGCGCGCGATACAGTGCCGCACGATCCAACTCTGGCGCAGGACATGCCCAATGCGGTCGATTTCTTCGGAAAAGCATTGCAACTCGATTACTACACGAAACACCTGATCGGATACATCAATGACGATCATCTGCCCGGATATCTTGGAATCACCACCTTTCATCTGGGCCAGCAATACAACGACCCTGCGCTTATGGAAAAAGGCGATCAGTTGCTCGACTTCGCCGTATATCAATTCCCTGAATTTAACAACTTCAACCGTTGGGCCGCTCATAATGCTGATCCCAAAGATAGCGACACCTACAAGAAAGCCCTGGAGTCGTTGTGGGAGGGGCTCGATGGTTGCGTCGGCGGACATGTTGACCGCGCGAATCCCGATTTGAGACCGTATTTCGATCTCCTCACGTCCGTAGGCCGGAAGAAGGCCTGCTGGTGGGAAGGAGATCTTGCTCCGTACAGCTTTGAAGGATATTTGCTAAATCTTGGGAATGGGCTGGTAAAAGCGGGACAGGTAGAAACCGCGAAGACCGTCTTCGCAAATATAAAATATGCCGGCAACTACCAGACCTGGCCCTATCGTCAGTATTTCGAACAGGAGCTGAACTCAGATCTGTACGCCCGTGCCGCCCTGTACGCTGATGACAATCCTGCGAACGATCCGCCGCTCAGTATCCCGAATCGAAGCTGTTCTTATTGTCACGCTACCGCTGCCGAGCATTGACCGATAGTCAGGGTCAAGCGGGACTTAACACTTGCTAGGGCGCCCATCCTGAGCGCGTGCCCGGGGTCCCCACGGACAGGTCTTCGTCCGTGGGGTGGCTAAGCGCGAAGGGTGGGAAGTACAATCTCGGCCCGATCACCTCCGACCTCACAACGCGGGCCCGGGGATGCCGACCGGTCCGCAGGACTGCACCCCACTGCCGTAGGCAGGAGTGGAGTCGGAGACGAAACGACCTTCTCTTTCGTCTCCGAAAAGAAATAGTTCATCTAAGCATCGCAATGAGTGAGAAGGTCCTCGCGGTGCAATTCAAGCCGGTCACCGAAATACAGAGAATGAAAATTACAGCGGAGCCCTTAGGATCCATGCCGCTAATTCAGCAGAGCACACTGGAGCGATCTTTCGGGTCGTCAGCGGGCAGCATCCTACTTCTCAGAGGCGGCGGTCCAACTTGAGAAAGCCGTTTCAGCAAAGTATCGAGCAACATCTCTCAAGGAGAACCAACGTGAATAATCTCGACTCCATGTTGGAACGTAACAAAGACTTTGCTGCTCAGCAGTCTGCCGCGGGCACACTTATGCCCTCACTTCCGCGGGCGTTGCCGAATGTAAAGGCGATCATCATCGGTTGCGCGGATATGCGCGTGGATCCTGCTGATCTACTTAAACTTAAACCGGGCGAGGCCGTCGTGATCCGGAACATCGGCGGCCGAA
>DATAQX010000206.1:0-25099 GCA_036264455.1 Silvibacterium sp.
CTGACGGAGTGTTGCCCTTCAGATGCGCATAAGCGTTGTCTGTTAGTACGTTCAGCAGGTTCCCATCGGGGAGGAACAGGTTGGATAGCCGGGCCCCATCGTGTGACGCCACGGCTTCATGAAAATCAGTCATGACCTTCTCGATGTCGTGCACATCAGCGTTGTCAGACTGTTGAACCCGGCTGGTCCCTGAGTCCACGGGCGATGTTGTGTCCTGCGCTCTAAGTGTCAGAGGCGCTAAGGTGAGCGCAGTAATGAGAAGGATGCAATTCAGTGTGCGTTTCATCTGGCTCCTTGATCTGTGATTCGGCACTCACAAAAGACAGCGCCTTGGGTGTGACGTCAAGCAGAACGTAATATCGCTCTCTCAACGATGCGGATCCGATCTTCCTGCTAAAGCGCTCCTCGTTAGTAATGCATCTGGGTTGACGCCAAATCGCCGAGTCAACTCATCGAATCGGCGTGCTCGAAAATCTAAAATTGTCAATATCACGAAAAGGCCCCTCTCCCCCCGGAACCTACGCCCGCTAGACTCGGTGAAACTGATGCAGTGCCGTGATCGAGCCTATTTCGTCCGCGATCTCAACAAGGGTACAGAGGACTAATTTCAGAAGCAGAGAGCAACTCCTGAACCCAGCCGCAGATTGTTCTGCCCCGGATTCCATTGCCTTCACCGAGGAACGAAATGGCGCCTCTCGTTACCGAACCGCCAAGCTAACGCCGCTATTTGCAATGACTTGCAATGAGGTGAAGCGACTCGGAACCTAGCAAAATTTATTCAAATCCTCTCTCCCCGGCTAGGCGCAAACACCTTGATTCTCCGCTGCTGAGGATATGTTGATGAAGTGGCCGCTCTTGCTTTCTGGAAGTGCGGGGAGGGCAGCGGCGATACCATAAAGAACCTCCTTGATGTTGATGTCGACCATACGTTCCGACTCGCCGATTGGAGGGCTGCAACGGCGCGATCGGCATAATACCGTCGACTCTAAAGAGTCGAGTCTCAAACCGGGTACATTCCTGCCGCCGCAAAGCAACGTTCAATAGCTTGTGTCGTATCTCATGATCAAGAGTGTTGCCGCCAGTACGACAACCGCACCGGCAATCGATATCACGTTCAGCCGCTCGCCAAGCAATACCGCTGCAAGAAATACGCCGAATACTGGAACCAGATAGAGAGACGCCGAAGCGGTTGTGACATCCAAGTGTTGCAGGACCTTGAAAAACAGTAACATCGAAGCCCCATACATGAAGAGCGCGAGAAATGCGAATGCAGCCCAGCTTTGCCAGTCGAATTGCAGAAAAGTTCGGAAGGAAAAAGGTTCCACCCAGATCAGAAGCGGCAAGCTGGCAAGCGAGGCAGTGATGTAACTGAAGATAAGGATTTCAATCTCGGAAAATCTTTGCATCAGCCCTTTGCAATAGACATTGTAAAAAGAAGAGCCTAGACAACCACCCAAAATCAGAACATTACCCAGCAAAAAGTGCATCTGTCCAAATGAGGCCTGTCTCCAATCGCTGACCGACATCAGAACGACACCAATTAGTCCGATCAGGAGAGAAGCGATTCGCAGCAGAGTCAGCCGCTCTTTCAACATGAGCGAAGCCAGCACTGCGCTGATCACCGGGATAAGCAAATTTAGAATGGCGCCATTCGAAGCCAGAGATCTGCTGATCCCCCAGGTCATGCCGAGCTGGGCCAGCACCTGTCCGGCAACGCCGGCGATCGTAAACTTGACCCAGTCGCTAGCAGAGGGGCGGCGTGAGCTGTGGTTGTTTGCTTTCGATGTGAGGAGCAGGGGCACAAACAGAAGAGTGGTGATATAGAACGGCACGAAAGTGATCGCAATGGGCCCCATGCTGCGGTCGAGAATTTTAACTGCGGTGCCTTGCGCGGCCCACATCAGGGAGGCAAGCGCGAGCAAGAAAAAGTACCAGGCTGTCCGCCGGCGGCGGGGGACTGAAGTTGCGGTTGCACTCATGATTCCGCTCCCAGCATGCGAATGCCAAAGCGATCGGCTCCTATGGAACTGCCCTCGAATACATAAGGTTGAAGCTGCCGGGCCTCAGCGTACCTCTCAACCACTCGACGGAACGAAGCATCGTCGTCTTCGGAGCCGAGCACGGCGACCGTGCCTCCTCCGCCTCCTCCAGTGACCTTGGCGCCGTATAGTTTGCCGTAGGCACATTCTTCACGCACCAACTCCACGAGAAAATCCGTAGCTTCACACCCAAGGCCGCACTCGGTATAGGACCAGTGGGACTGGAACATCAAATCTCCCATAAGACGAAGCGCGGATACGCCAGGATTAGGACTGCGCGCCAATTCAACAAACATCTCAATGCGTTGATTCTCTTCAATCGCATAGCGCGCGCAAGCTCGCACGCGGTAGTTCACCTCCGGGCGAATGACGGTGAATGGATCAATATGAGTCACGTTGAGCGACTGGATCTCCTCTCCAGATGCTAAGACTGGCAAGTCAACTTCATACCGGGAACGAAACACTGAAGGGGAAATATTTGAGATGTAGCCGTTCCAGCGAGGCTCGACGAAGCGCGAGATTCTACCGTTGCTGTCCAGCGCAAAGGGCAACTGTTCCCGGTCGCAAATCATGCGATATCCCACGAAGGCAGCGGCGCGAGCAGCTTCATACTCTATGCCCGTAACCGCATGACGCACGCCGGAATCAATCGCCCACCAACGAAGTCCCCGGGGCAGCTTCACCAACGGCTGGGGCGCGCATGGCTGGCAAAGAAGGGGTAAGACAAAGCCTTCGTCTCCAAGTACGGAAGCAGCCTGATCCATAATTCCGCAGGCCGATTGGGCGATGACGTTTTCTACCCACTGGCACATCTCCGCTAATTCGATTCCCTCGATCGCAATGCCATAAGCGGCAGCGGCCGCCTTCATCGTGGCGACTTCCACGGCAGCTGAGGAACTGACTCCCTTATTCAGGGGAACTTCCGACTGCAGATAGACGCTGGCGCCAGATGTAACCTGTTGCGGGTATTTATTACGAAGCAGGTAGAACACTCCCAGGACGTATGCGGTCCAGCGAACCTGGGGAGTTTGGTTGGCTTGTTGCCGGGTCCTGGTTTCATCTGTAAGGGATGAAAATTCGAACTCGACTCGATCGAGCCAGCCTTCCTGGCGCATTTGTGGATTCCAGAAGACGATATGGTCGTCATCCCTGAGTTGAGCGGCCGCCCAGGTAGCCTCGCGAATGGTTGCTTGAAACACCAGCCCACCTGTGTAATCGACATTGCCACCCATCAAATCCAGACGCCCCGGAGCACGGCTGATGTACACCGGCTTTGCTCCGGAGAAGAATGTCCTCGATTTCCGCAGCTGGGCAACTTCAGATTCAAAGCAGCTCATACGAGGTCTCGGATGCTATCGATCACATACTGAATGGACTCTTCGGTCATGCGGGGGTGAATGGGAATACTAACGTAGCGGTCAAACAAAGATTCCGCAACGGGACACTCACCCTCGTGGTGTCCCAGACTTCGATAAATGGAAGTGAGGTGGATGGGCATGTAGTGGGACCAGGCCTTGATTTGTTTCCTGGTGTAGAGGTTCCACATGAAGTCTTCCTTGCTGAACTTGAACCCCGGTTCAAGCATGAGCAGATAGATGTGAAAGACGTGTTTCATCTGTGATGGCACGGCGGGCAGCCGAAGACCGTTGTAGTTGGCGAGGCCTTCGGAATATTTCTTGGCGATTTCGATACGACGCGCATTCAGTGAATCGAGTTTATGCAATTGGACAATACCGACGGCAGCCTGGATCTCAGTCATTCGATAGTTAAAACCGATCCCATCGAACTCAAGATGCCAGTAGCGTTTGCCCATGGGCAGAACGTTTTCATCGATTGCGAGGTATTTTCCTTTGGGATCGTACGTGCGACAGCACAGCGAGCGATGAGACAGCATGTTCTCAAACAACGCCTTGCTGTTGGTTGTGACCATGCCACCCTCGCCTAGCGTGACCATGTTCTTCTGCTGATGAAAACTGAAGACTCCAATGTCCCCCAACGCGCCGGCTTTGCGTCCCTCGTACTCAGCTCCTGGGGCATGGGCCGCATCCTCCACCACCACAATCCCGCGGGGCTTCGCGAGCGTGTTCAAGGCATTCATGTCACAGCATTGACCATAGAGATGGACCGGAAGAATCACCTTTGTGCGGTCGGTAATTTTACTGGTCACCGACTCAGGATCAAGGTTAAGGCTGGTGGGATCCACGTCGGCGAATACGACCTTTGCTCCAAGCGCTGCGGCGGCATTGGCGGTTGAGATCCAACTAATCGGCGTGGTGATAACTTCGTCGCCCGGCCCGACTCCGGCAGCAATCAATGCCAGAGAAAGCCCGGCTGTGGCGGAAGAGACAGCCAATCCATATCGGGAGCCGCAATAGGCGGCGAACTCTCTCTCGAATTGCTGGACCTTGGCCCCACACGACGGCGCGCTCGCCGCCAACACTTCCAGCACCGCAGCTTCTTCGTCTTTTCCGTAAATGGAACCGTGGGAAAACTCCAGCTCAAATTTCGTCTTAGGCAATGCCATCAAAACACCTCTCAATCACCTGGTCGCAAGTAGGGATGGGAATTGCACAAGCGGCGCGAAGTTTGCCCGTCAACAGGAAGTGGTTTGGCCCGCGAAGTGCTCGCCCAGGTGTTGGCTCCAGTTGTGGATGAACGCAATCAGCGTAGCCCATTCGAGAAGCGAGCTTAAGCCCGAGATGATACCGCGAAATGGAATCTGTACATCCGATATGAAAGATGCCGCGCTTCTGTCTGTTCACGAGCTCGAAGATAAATTGACTGCAGCTTACGGCATCGATGGGATTTCTTTGTTCAAACACGGGGAGTGCCACGGATTCTCCGGAAGCCCACCGCTTCCTCAGATTGTCCAGAAAAGCATTGGCGCCTGGAGGCGCGGCAAAACCAATAACTAAAGCTAGACGCACGACGATAGCGTCGGGCAGGAGCGCAAGGATCAGCTTCTCAGCTTCTGCCTTTGTTTCTCCATAAACGCTGACTGGGCTGACTAGGCTATCTTCGGTGTATCCGTGTTGACGACCGTCGAAAACAGCTCCCGAAGAAGCAAATAGGAGGCGGGCGTTTGTGCGCGCACAGGCCACCGCGACATGCTCAGCTCCACGAAGGTTTACGGCCCTGGCATCTTCCGGGTACCGCTCGCAGTAGTCAATGTCAGAGTGTGCAGCCAGCAGGAGAACTACATCGGGACGAACCTGATCAAAAGCCGTTACGACACTGTCCTTATCCTCTAGGTCAATCCTTACTTCATTCAATTGACCGTTCGTGGTTCGATTGCCTTCAATTAGCGTTAACTCTGGCGCGGCAACGCGCATCACATGGCGGCCCAGAAAACCGCGAGAGCCGATAACCAGCATCTTAGGCTTGCCATTCCACATTGAAATCTTGTCCCATCTCAATCTCTTCGCTGTCCCCCACAAAACCTGGGTACGACGGAAAAGTCGATATCGTTTCCTTTCAACTGCCCGCCAGGTTCAAGCGCGCTGTCATATTTTCTCATAGGATATGAAAATATTTAACAGCAGCAGCCCGTTGCCCAGCCTGCATTTTTATTCAAGCGCGTAGGCCAGATTATCGAATAGAAGGCCCTCGCCATTCTTGAACTCGAACACAACGCTGGTACTGGTATCGTGCCATCCTGTCCGGATCCGTCGCAGCTGCCCCGGCTTTACTGTGAACGACACTTCAGGTGTCTCCGGCGAGCGAACCGTGATGGTTGCGTCGAACACGCCTGCGTTGTAAGCATCCACGCCCACAAAAATGCGCGGCCAGTAGAAACGGAATTGCGCCGTTGTTGTTGCCGGACTAGCAAGAGTGAGATTAAATGTTCCAAAGCCACCTTCTGGGACGCTTATTTTCCATTCACCCGTGCCCCAGTCGATCACGCCCGAGGGATACATTCCTGTCAATGGGGTTCCAGCGGAAAGATGGGGATCGTCGAAGGTCACGTACATTGGAGGCGCCTTTCCGTCTTTCCCTTGAATATCAATGTCACGCGCATCATCGTGGCGAATACGAAGAACCCGCGTTGAGTCGTCGAAAGTGAAACCGGGTTGATCGAGATTCTTGCGCCGGGCGAGAGGTTTCCCGTCTGCCGTGACGAATTCTGGAAAAAAATCAAGACGAAGGACATCGGAGGACTGCGCATCGAATGTGGAATAAGTCACCGACCCTTTGCCGTAGCTGATTTTGGTGACAACCGAACTCGAACCAAGCAGGTGGGATTCGTCTGCGGGGGCCCACTCCGGAACGGCCCAGAATGCGTCCATCATCCTTCGTGGGCCGTCAGAGTATTGATCGGTAAACCACCACTGCGTGGAAAAAGGGGCATGCGCGCCGGCGGAGAGTCCCTGAAAATAAGTCACCCAGTTATACGAACGGAACGCGGCATCGCGGTAAGCAACATCGCCGGTTTTTGCGAAGTAGAGGGCCTCCACAGCAGCCAATCGCGAGGTGTGGCTGTCACAGCACTGATTCGGCTCATTGCAACAGAATTCTTTTCCATCCCCTTGCTCGGTTGTGACCGTCGCACCATGCACAATGTACTTGGGCCATTTGGGTGTTGTCTTCACCCACTCGATGGCCTGTCGGGCATGCTCTCGCCACTGCGGGTCTTTTTCCGGATGCAGCAGGACGTAACGGGCAAATTCCAGAGGTATGACCTGGTTCATATTCTCCATGCGGGCAACCGTATCTTCGAAATAGCCAACCCATATATTTTTTGCCACAGGATATTTCAGGAACCAGTCCCATGCTCCGGAGCGTACCTTTATATAGCCGGCAACGTCGCCTTGCCCCAGGCGAATCAACTCATCGAATAACATGATCGGCTCAATCACATTGGCGGAATAGGATCCGAAAGCTTTGGCATTACCCTCACCATTGCGTGCATACACTCGAACAGGCCATGGAGAGTTAATCTCATCTCCGGGCTTGTAGTTCCTGGCCAAAGCATCGGCGCAGTGAATCGCAGCGCGCAGATACTTTGTGTTGCCGGTCATCTCGTAAAGGCGAAGATAGCCATAGCCGTCTTCCCCGACCACATGCGGTTCGAGGTAGTCTTCGCCCATTCGGCTCCATCCGCTGTAGCGCTTTGCACCCGGATCGGCGGATGCATAGGGCACCTGCGACCAGGCGTAGCCTTCCGGCGTTAATCCGTTTTCCAGCTCGTAGTCGACGAGACTTTGGAGGAAAGTAAGCGTGCGGGGATCGCCTGTATAGGGATAGAGGCGTTCGATGAAGCCTTCCATCATTCCGCGCAGGTAGCCAGTCGAGTTGACCCAGTGCGGATCGGGCGTCAATTCAAAGCTGGTGCGGTCAAAGTCGAAACAGCAGTAAAAATAAGGAAGTCGCTGCCGGTTGTATTGATCCCAGAGGATGGTCCACTGGGTCAGGAAGTACGACGAGTAGGCGTAACCCGTGTTATCGGGCACCGGCCAGGGAAGAAGTTTTCCCTGGAGGTCCAGTTGAACGGGTCGGCCCGCGATGCTGGGCGCATCCACGGTGGAGACTACCGGAAAAGATTTGTGCTCCTGGCCGGCCAGGGTTATTACGCCAAGAACGACGACGGCAGCGATTTGAGCAACCTTAATAGTCCGCTTCACTAGAAGCTGAACCGCAGCTGGAAGTCAATAGTGCGTGATCCTAAAGCATTCTGCGCCATGGCAAATGTTGAGTCATTCACGTTCGGATCAATGTTGGTAAGGTTCACATTGTTAAAGAGGTTGTAGAAATTCGCATTGAAAACGATCTTTGCATTCTCGCCCAGGGCTTTCATCGACGGCAGGCCAAAAGACTTTCCGATCGTGGCATCGGTACCAAAATACCTCGGGCCGCGGAAAGAATTGCGGCCAATGGCCGGCGCACAAGGAATCGGACCTGGCGACGCAGTGCCTGCAATGATATTGGGAGTACCGGCAGGCTGGCCGTAAGGGTTAAGGTAAGGACCGGCTACATAACAAGGAGCACCTGTTGTTGGATTATTCTCCGGGAATATCGAGAGGGCCCCATTCGGATAATTTTCGGTTTTAAAATTGCCGGGGTTAAAACCGCTGAGATAGTAGCCAGGGCGCAGCACTCCGCCACCGCCATACGCAGTTCCACTTCCTTGATAGATGGCATCGAGGCCCATATTCGGGTCGTTCGGATTCCAGGGGAAGCAGAATGCAGATTCAGAATTCCGCTCAAGGTCCATCCGCCGGCAACTTTCTCGAAAAAACTCTTTTCACCATGAAAGATGGTAGGGGACCAGATACCGAATAACTTGTAAGCGTTTGTAACATCGAAATCGGAAGGTGCGTATTCCTCCCTCATCGTGTATTGATAACTTCCGCCATCGCAACTGCAGTTACCATTATGTTGCGCGGGAGAATAGTTGTTCGACCCGGTATCCATACCTTTGCTCCATCGGTACTGGCTTTGCAGTTCGAACGAGTTTCCGAAGCGATGGCGGAGGATCGCGAGCATGGCGTTGAAATTGCCGTAACCCTCGTCGTCGTACATGGTGATCGACTGGGCTGCGGGGTTAAAGGCATTCGCGGCTTGGCCCGCAGCATCTAGCTGGGCATATTCATACAGACCGTAGTTGTAGAGCCGCGTCAGATGGCGGCTCGCGGTTCCCTGGTAGCCGAGCGTGGCCGACCAGCCGTGTCCCAGGTCATACTGCATATCGAACGAATAATGATAGGTGCGGGTGGTGGGCCAGTTCTGCTCGTAGGCGATCAGGTTAACCGGTGCTTGACCAGGTGCTGGCAGATTCGTTGCCTGGTTGAAAGCGATAATAGTAGCAGGGTTTGATCCGTAACCGTAAAACGATGTCGGATTACTCGGCAGAGAACCTGTTCCATAAGAAATCGACGATCCCTGAAGATAGAGCACCGATGAGAGGTAGGGAGGATTGTTTCTTCCATCGAGTGAATTCGCTTCCTGCAAGGCGGTGTAGGCGATACCGAAGCCTCCGCGAAACACCACCTTGTCGTTAAACTGCCCTGGACTCCATGCGATGCCAAGCTCTGGTCCAAAATTCGTTTTGCTCGAGTTGTAAAGGCTTCCGCCCGTTCGCACTTTCATTCCGGTGATCACATTGGCTCCCTGTCCTAGTTCCACGACCGGAAGATGGCCGTATTTGTCTGAGATCGGACCAAAATACTCCCAGCGGAGGCCCGCCGTGATAGTGAGATTCTGCTTTAGTTTGTAGTTATCCTGGGCAAAGAAGCCGTAAATGGTCTCACGAGAGTCGAAGCGAAAATCAGAAGGCACGCCCGTTGAGGGATTGAATGTAGCGAATTCCTGTATCGGGGCGTCGTTCAACAAATCCCATACGTTGTTGAAATCGTACGTCGGCCGAGCGTTCCATGGAGCAGTATCCAGGAAAAGCAAGCGGCTGATCTCACCACCGATCTTCAACGTGTGGCTGTGGTGAACCTTTGTCAAAACGTTCTTGGCTGCATAGGTCCATTGGTCGAATTCAACGGGATTCGAAATCCCAATGTTGTTGAGGTTCATATTGCCGATGCCGGTTGAGGTCGAGAGGTTCCCTATATCGAGAATTGGCAACCCCCACGGTGAAGTGGGATTGTCCTCGAGAGAATTTTCACGCCATCCGCCCACATTGCCGCGAAATTCGTTCTGCACGGTCGGAGAAAAAATACGGTTCCAGAGCACAGTCGCAGTCCGGTTATTACTCTTTTGCCGATACTCGTTCATGGCCCGGGCAGAGCCATTGACGACTGTCTGGCTGACGGGAACATAAAAGAAGCTGACAGCAACCAGGTCATTCTTGGTGACGTTAAAATCCGCACGGCCCTGGAACTGCTGTTCGACGAGTGGTTGGCTGTACGACTGGTTTATGTATTGGATGTCCGCGATTCCGTCCAGTCCACTGCCCACGCCAGGATTGGAACTACTCACAAAAGTAGGGTCATGGGTTCCAAGTCCCGTAGTAAGAGGACTTCCAATGTCGAGGCCTTGCCCCACAATGAAGTTGCAGTTTACTCCCTGGACAAGACCGATAAATGCGCAATTTTTGGGAACAGGATCGCCGGTGCTTTCGTCCACTGTCGCGGGCAAAGGCGCCGCGCCTTTGTAATTAAACATAAGAGCTGCAACGCTGCTTGGGCCTGCATTGGCGCGGAATTGCGGCGTTTCGAACCAGCCCGCAGCGTTCGACCCGCCGCTGGAGTGGATGGTCTCATAGGAAAAGAAGCCGAATAGCTTATTGTGCAGAATCGGTCCGCCGACCGCCCCGCCAAAGTCATTTAGGCTGGTGACGTTTTTCGTAATCGGGTTCACCCCGTTGTAGCTCTGGTAGGCATTGAATCCTGGCCGCTCGGCGCGCCAATGTGCGGAACCGTGATAAATATTCGTGCCATTCTGAGTAATTATCTTCACTTGACCTGCGCCATATCTTCCGTCTTCGGCATCGTAGTCGTTTGATTCCACTCTCACTTCTTTGATCGAATCCAGATTGGGCGTAATAATCGTAGTTCCGCCCCAGGCTGCATCAGTAGAGTTCACACCATCGATTTCAATATTAGTCAACTCCTGTCGGCCACCACCGATCGAAACCGCTGGGGTGTTCTGGGTTGAGAAGATACCGGAGGTTGCGCTCGACCCTCCCGGGCCGTTCCTGGACGGCAGACCGTTCGTTCCGCCACCGGCGGCTTGCGATCCATCGCCGAAGGCTCCCGGCGCAAGCTGCAAGAGTTGCAAGGGATCGCGTCCGTACGCCGGCAGAGTCTGGACCTCCTGCGAGGTGACCGTGCCGCTGATGGTGGCGGTTTCCGTGTCCAGCAGCGGGACCGCATCGCCATTTACGGTCACGGTTTCCGCAGTCTGGCCCACGTGCAGAACGATGTCGACAGCATTCGGCTGTTCCGACAATATGCCGACATCTTCCAGCACCGTTTTCTTGAAGCCCGCCTTCTCGACCGTCAATGTGTAGAGGCTTGGAGGCAGGGCGCCGATGCTGTACACGCCCGCGCCATTGGTTTTCGCAGTGAGCGTGCGGTTGGTTTCATTGTCAGTTAGTATCACAGTGGCCTGGGGAACAACCGCGCCTTGTTCGTCGGTCACCGTACCCTGAAGGCTGCCACGATATTGGGCAAATGCCGCTGGCAAAACAAAAACCAGAACGAACGTCCAACAAACACCCGAAACCACAACTGAGCTCAATCGCATGACTCGAACCCTCGACGATCCGTTTTCCCGTTCTTGAACTTTCCCCGGGTGGGCAGTATGGCAAGGAAACGGGCCACGCGCACTCCGGCACTAATTTTCATCAAGACAACGAAGGCGAAGCCCGCACCGGCAAACACCTGCCTCCTCGCGCCCCTCTAACCTGCAACCAGCACGGACGTTAGCTTGCGCAACCTGGCAAGGTCCGCCGCCTTCATGCCCTTATCGGTGATCACCAGATCGCATTTCTCTACCGCACACAAGCGGTAGACAGCCTCGGTTCCGATCTTGCTGCTGTCGATTACCAGAATCCGTTCGCGGCCAGCGCGCAAAAAAGCCCTCGGCATTTCGGCGTCGAAGTTCATGACGCCCTTGTGAAAGGAAAGTGCTGCCGCGCCGAAGAAGGCCTTGTCAGCATGAATCCCTGCGAGAGCATCAACTACGGCATTGCCAGACAAGTCGTGGCTGCTGCGGCGATACAATCCTCCGGTCAGCCGCACTTCGACGTCCGGGCTTCCCGCCAGTTCCTCCAGCGCCGCCAACGAGGTCGTTATCACGGCAACGTCACGTTTGGTCGCGATGTAGCGCGCGATATATCGTGTGGTCGTACCCGAGTCGAGGACGATCGTCTCGCCGGGCTGGACCAGCGCCGCCGCTTCGCGCCCGATCGCATCCTTGGCAGCGGCATTTTTGGCCGAACGTTCGAGGAAACTTCTTTCCATCGATCCGGAGGGCGCCAGCATTGCGCCGCCGGGGGTGCGAATGACGAGTCCTGAATCCGCCAGTTTATGGACGACCCGGCGCACGGTCATTTCTGAAACGGCAAACTTCACTGCCATTTCGGCGATCGAGGCAATCCCCTTTTCCTTGATGAAAAGCAGGACCTCGCTCTTTCGGTCCTCCGAAGAGTGCACGGGCATGATGTTCGAAATTACCATATTGTGTGTTATTCTGTAACAAAACACGATTTCAGTTCTTTCGTCAAGACTTTTCTCGATAGGACCGCGTTTGGCCCCGGCTCTATCAGTGAAGAAGGTTTGTGATTTTGTATGGACATGCAAAACATGGCGGTGAAGAGAAACTGACGCAGTGCCATCCAAACAAGTCGGCATTCCTGCCTCATGAAGTTTGTTTTAGACTCGACGGAGTGCAACCTTGCAGCGCGGGAAGTCGATTTAATCTCAGGCAGCGCTGGCTCCCGTCTGCGCATTATCTCCGAAGCGTTGTACTTGTCGTCGTGTGCGGCATGGCGCTCGCTGAGGCTGTGCCGGCGGATACATTTACCTCTCTCGCGGCCAAAGCCGAGGCTGCCCGAGACTCCAACCGACTCGACGAGGCGAGCAGCTTCTATCGCCGCGCACTGGCGCTACGGTCTTCATGGAAAGATGGTTGGTGGTCGCTGGGAACGATTTACTACGATCGCGACCAGTATGGCGAGGCAGTCTCGGCTTTCCGGCATCTGCTAGAGATTGATCCAAAAAACGGTACTGGCTACGCCATGCTGGGGCTTTGTGAATTCGAACTGGGACAAGATGCATTAGCGCTACATGACATCCAGATCGGCTTAAGATTGGGCTTGCTCACTGATGATGCGCTCCGCAAAGTCGTGCTCTACCATGAGGGCACGCTCCTTCTGCGCCAAGCCAGATTCGGCAGCGCGCAGGATGCTCTCTCGCTTCTGGCCAGCTACGGAGTGAGAGAAGATCAACTTGCCCTGGCGTTGGGCATGGCCGTCCTGTCCATAACTCCACAAAACCTGCCAACGGGATCGAAGGAACGAGGGATCGTTCTCTGGGCCGGCCGGGCAGAAACGCTGGGAGCACAGAAGGACGTTGACCAGGGCGAGAAAATCTATGCCGGCCTGGTTGCAGAGGCTCCAGTGTTTCCGAATCTTCACTACGCGTATGGTCGATATTTGCTCCTGGCGCACCAACCCGACAAAGCGGTGGCTGAGTTTCAGCAGGAGATCAAGAACAACCCGCGCCACACACATTCGTATTTGTACATCGCCGCCATTCGGTACCGGTTGGATTCGGCAGACGGCGTGAAGTACGCGGCAGACGCGGTGCGGCTTGATCCTGCTCTTCCTTTTGGCCACTATGTGCTCGGACTGCTCTATGCCGACACGCATGAATACACGAAAGCAATTCCTGAACTTGAGCTGGCGGCAAAACAGATGAATCGGCGACCTGATATCTACTACGCTTTGGGAAACGCATACGCCCGCGTCGGTCGCGATCAAGATGCGATACGCGCTCGAGAAATGTTCCGCCGCCTGAGCGCTGAGACCGACGGCAAAGACGGACCAAATATTTACGGCGACAATCCTCCCGTCCGGATTGACGCGGCAGGCGCCCAGGATAAGCAGCGTGTCGCTAACCGTGAAGATGGGAATCAGCGCCCATGAGTCTGAAATCCCCTGCTAGTTATATGTCCCGGCGAAGGCTTCTTCAGAGCCTCATGTGGTCTGTGCCGGCATTCGCCGGCTGCCGCATTCCGGAGATGTGGGCCGCCGGTTTTTTGCAGGATGCCGCGCCCTCGGGCCACTTGTTCGAAGTCGTGCCTTCCACTGCGAGTGGAATTCTGTGGCGCCACGTCAATGGTCGCTCATCAGAATACTACCTGCCGGAGACGACCGGTGCGGGCTGTGCCTTTCTCGACTACGACAACGACGGTTGGATGGACGTCTACCTGGTCAACAGCGGCAAATGTGATTTCTACGATCCCAATCCGCTGCCGCGCAACGCTCTCTACCACAACAATCGAGACGGCACTTTTACTGAGGTAACTAACAAGGCAGGAGTGGCGGGCGGCGGCTATGGCATGGGTGTAGCTGTTGGGGATTACAACGCTGATGGGTTTCCCGACATTTATTTGACGCAATACGGCCGCAGCGTTCTATATCGAAACAATGGCGACGGAACATTCACCGACGTAACCGAGAAAGCCGGCGTCTCCGCGCCCGGCTGGGCGACCAGTGCTGTCTGGTTTGATTACGACAACGACGGAAAGCTGGATCTGTTCGTGTGCCGCTTTGCGGACTTCGATAGATCGAAAAATCAATTCTGCGGCAACACGCTGACCAAAGAGCGCTATTACTGCCTTCCGCGTGTATATCCGCCGGCCCGGAGCTGGTTATTTCACAACAATGGAGATGGAACTTTTCGTGACGTGACAAGCGAGACCGGCATCGGCACCGTGCTGGGGAAGGCGTGGGGCGTGGTTGCCACCGATATTAACAACGACGGCTGGATGGATCTGTTCGTGGCCAACGATACCGTCCCGAATTTTCTGTTTCTCAATCACAAAGGCCAATTTCAGGAAGTTGCTCTTGAGGCGGGCGTCGGCTATAGCCCGGACGGCCGCGCACGCTCCGGGATGGGTGTGGACTCTGCCGACTTTGACCAGGATGGCTGGCAGGATTTGTTCGTGGCCAATGTCGATCAGGAAATGTATTCCTTGTATCGGAACAATCGGGATCTCACGTTCGACGACATGGCTGGACCGCTGGGCATCGGCCGTGCCACCAGGCTGATGAGCGGGTGGGGGTTAAAGTTCTTTGACTATGATAATGACGGAAATCTCGATCTGTTTATCGCGAATGGTCATCCGGATGACAAGGTTGAAGCACACGTACCCAACGTGACGTACCGGGAACCACTGCTCTTATTTCACAATGTAAAGAATGGTTTGGAAAACGTGAGCTCTCTCGCAGGACCGGCGTTTGCTGGAAATTTTGCCGCCCGTGGTTTGGCGATCGGAGATTTTGACAACGATGGAGCGGTGGACGTCTTAGTCACGGTAAACGATGGACCCCCTCTGCTGCTCAGGAACGCAGCGGCTCAGGGCAATCATTGGCTGGGTGTGCGGCTGCGCGGAAAGAGATCAAATCCAGATGCTATCGGTGCGCGAATCAGCTGGCAGGCGGGTGATCTGAAACGCAGTCGCTTAAAGGTCGGCGGCGGCAGCTACCTTTCATCACACGATCCACGCGAAGTTTTGGGCATTGGGCAAAGAACAAAAATCGACAGGCTGGACATTCAGTGGCCGCAACCCGGTGGAACGACCGAAACGTTCCACGACTTGCCCGTCGATTGCTATGTCACGATCGTGGAAGGCACGGGCATCCGATAACCTGGCGGTGAGTCCTGCGTTTTAGGGTTGCTGATGGTCCTGTGCAATTCACCACGACAGGGAAATCTGGTGTGGTGACGTTAAGCGAGGGTGGTGCGCTCGCAATCATTCCGAATTTGCCATCGAGTTCTGGGCTCAAATTGTGCAGCCTGTTCCTCCACGGTCAAGGGCAGGCAGAACCGGCTGAAAACTTGGGAGAAGTTGGGAAAGCTTAGTGCCGAATGGGCTCTAAAACGCCAGCGAGAACCGGGTCCTTGTAACCGACTTGTTCGCCGGAAATAGATGCCGCCTGGCCGGACTTGCGCAGCCGGTACTGAATGCGACGGTGGCCGCAGCGGAGTCGGCGCCGGTGAAACTTGGTCGGCCGACATCTGTCACAGATACGAGTACATATTCACCGTCGAGAGTAGCGATTGCAGTGGTGGGATTTCCAAGAGTGGCATGCGGACAGAGCCTCAAAAAGAGACTTGACGAAGCGGGAGCGACGAAGAGTGGTTCATGGTATCTCCATAACAAGCGATGCGAGGCAGGAGTTAGCGAGCAAGAGAGCGCCTCCCGAGATGCGGGAGCAAATTAGGCGCACTGCTACTTGACGAATAAGTGATTCAGCTGGAGTTAACGAGCTAGGTTATCGAAACGAACAGCGTCGGCGCGACAACAACAGCGCGGCAACAACAGAAGGATGCGCGGTGGAGAAAAAAGCGCTTGGTTGCGATGCGCATGAACTTCATGGCGTAAGAGTACGAGCGATAGCGATCGAGGTCAACAGTCGCGCAGTGCGCGCAAGCCACACTGATCATCGCATTCACAACAATTAGTTTTGACTCCCGCCTGATATGTGGTATTTTTCGTGCATGGAATACGCTTCATTCAGCCACGGCGGCCGGATCACAGCGCCGGATGCGTATTCGCACATCGGTTGTCGATGTCGCTCCTGATTCTCGCCCAGCAGATCGTTTGACAGAACTGAGCTTGAGGATCGCCATCCCCCTGAAGACATTTAAATGCTGGCTTCAGCGGGAATACTGATCGTTCAGCGACTTGCCTGGCGGCTAAGTCAAAGAAGACGACCTAGTTTCATGTTTACAAGCTGCCCTTCGTGGCCGCCGCAGCTCTGTCTCGACTGTGCATACTTTTTGAACCGATTCCGAGCGTGTCTGTCGCCCGTTGACGGCGGAGGGCATGTCTCCCTTCTGTGAACAGGAGACCGAAATGTCTCCTGCGTGAGGCCTATTTATGAGTCCAAGAAAGACGCATTCCTATCTTTTCGTTATTTTGTTCGTTTTGACCACTGTAATTGCATTCGCCCAGACCGTAACCAGCGGGACCGTCGTGGGTTTGGTGGCCGACTCAACTGGAGCTGCCGTTACGTCCGCAATCGTAACCATTACGCAGGCAGACACGGGTGCAGTTCGAACTGTCAAGACTAACGACTCCGGTCAATATCGCTTTCCATTCGTTAAGCCTGGAGATTACACCATCTCCGCCAAAAGCGCGGGACTCACAGCAGAGGTCTCGCACTTCAGTCTGTTGGTTGGCCAAGAGCAACAGATAAACCTTGTGCTGGCTGTGCAATCTGTACAGCAATCTGTATATGTCAACAGCTCTGCATCGCTTCTCGAGACGGAGAACGCCAACCAGGCGACTTCTTACGGTGAAAAAGAAGTTGAGAGCATGCCAATCAACGGCGGCGATATCACCAACATCGCCTTCACTACGCCCGGCCTCCGTCTCAACGTAGGCGGCGGTAATACCAACTTCAACATCAACGGTCTGCCCTTCAGCTCCGCGCTCTTCACCATGAACGGGGCCGACATCACCGAACCTTACAACCTGAACAATAAGTCCGGTGCAAGCAACAACACGCTTGGGGCGAACGACATTCAGGAAGCTGCGGTGATCGTAAATGCCTTCAGCGCGCAGTACGGACGCATGGCCGGTGCACAGGTGAACTACATCAGTAAATCGGGCACCAACGCCTTCCATGGGAACCTCGCAGAAAACTATAACGACGCGATCCTGAACGCCAACGACTATTTCAAAAACCTTGAAGGGACGCCTCGCGGCCGCGCCGTTGCGAATCAGTACGCGGCATCGATTGGCGGTCCAATCCTAAGAAATAAGCTGACGTTCTTCGCGAATTTCGAGGGACTGCGTTACGCCCTGCCGTCCTCAGGAGTCGTCTCACTGCCGTCGCCGGAATTACAAGAGTACATATTGGCCCACATCCCGGCTGCTTCAGCCCCCCTCTATCAGCAACTCTTTAAGCTCTACAACGGTGCCCCAGGCATCAGCCGCGCGGTGCCTGTCACCACAGGCACAGGTCCTCTGCAGGACAGCACAGGTCATCTTGGCTGTGGCACGCAGAAATTCACCGGAACCTACCTGAATGGTTCGAGTGGACCGCAGTTCGGAGTGGATGTTCCCTGCGCGGTGGCGTTCGGGACCAATGCGTCGAGCTTGAATACGGAAAACTATGTCTCTGGACGCATCGACTACAACATCAACGACAAGCAGAAGGTCTATTTTCGCCTGAGCCGGGACTGGGGCATTCAGGCTAGCGCGACCAGTCCGATCAGCCCGATCTTTAACCAGCAGAGCAATCAGCCCTGGACGATTCCGCAGCTGAACTACACCTATGCCATCACACCGAACCTGGTGAATAACTTTGTTGCAAGCGGCAACTGGTACTCCGCCATCTTTGGCGTCGTCAATTTCCCGGATGCGGAGAACGCATTTCCCGGTAACTTTGTCTTCAACGATGGAGGAGCGAATGGAAGCGCGAATAACAGCACCGGAACCGGCTTTGCCAGTGTAAATGCTCTGCTGCCGACGGGAAGACGCGGAGAGCAGTTTCAGCTCATCAACGACCTGTCCTGGAGCCACGGCCATCACACCATCCAGGCGGGGGTGAATGACCGCAATAATCGAATCTCGGATTCGACCATTTCCAGCGGATCGATCATTGGCGCCGCCACGTTCAACGACCTCACCGACTTTGCCGTCGGCGAGGTGAACAGCACTAATACCGGGACAAAATTCACGCAATCCTTTCCCTTGCTGCCCGTAGCTCACACACGCCTCAATTCGCTGGGATTCTATGGGCAGGACGAATGGAACGTCCGCAGCAATCTAAATATCACCTATGGAGTACGGTTTGAGCTGCAGGGCAATCCTTCCTGCAAAGAGAACTGCTTTTCGCGGTTCAACACCGCGTTTCTCGCCCCTGGATACCAGGCAGGCGCCGAGGTTCCATATAACGAGACTATTCAGACCGGGCTGAACAAGGCCTTCGCGAATCTTGAAGGCATTGTGACCCAGCCGCGTCTGGGCATTGCCTACTCCCCGCGTGGCAACGGAGGCATTGTGATTCGGGGCGGCGTTGGCCTGTTTGCCAACACCTTCCCCGGAAACATTGCAGCCAGTGTCTTTGGCAATGCGCCGAACAAGTTCACGCCGACCGTTAATTACGGTGATGTTGCTCTGAGCGACGATCCGAATAGCTCGCAGGCGGTGGCAATTGCGTCGAATCAAGCCTTTCAGAATGGTTTTTCGAGTGGCGACAACCTCATCCAGCTACAGGAGGCGCTGGGCAGTGTGAAATTTGCCACACCGACCTTCTACTCCAATCCCACTCATTTCCACACCATAAAAGTCATCGAGTGGAGTCTTGAGATAGAACAGCCACTCGGAAGACGTGATGTCTTCACGCTCACTTACGCAGGCAACCACGGATATGACGAATCAAACACGAACGCGGACGCGAACGCTTACATTGGAACTCCAAGTCGTTATCCCAACGGATTTGGAGGCTTGCCCAACGCCATTCCTGATCCGCGCTTTTCTACCGTGAGTCAGATCCTCGTCTCCGGGTACTCGAACTATAACGGCCTCACCGCGCAGGTGCGCCACGCATTCAGCAACGGGTTTCAAGGGCAAGCGTTTTACACCTGGAGCAATGCGCTGCAGCTCAACCCGCCCTCGGGGACCTCGACCACACTATATGTCTATAACCCTTACAACCTGAATGCCGGGTACGGTCCGACCAGTTTCGATACGCGCAATAACTTCACAGCGGACCTTCTGTGGGTCTCGCCAAAACAGAAGAACCGCTGGCTGGAGTCCACGCTTGGCGGCTGGACGTTTGGCGGAAAACTCTACCTTTACAGCGGACGTCCCTTCTCGGCGACCAATAGCCAGATTCCAGGCCTTCTCTCGCCGACAGTTGGTGGCCCAGTCCTCGCCGATCTGCTTGACACGAGCCTCGCAGGAAAACATTGCTCGCGAGAGGCAGTGACCACGCCGTGCTTCACCGCCACTCAATTCGCCGCTTCGACGGCGTCAACGGCTAATCCGCACCAGCAGGCGGACTTCGGCAACACTCCTCCCAATATCTTCCGTGGGCCGGGATTCTCCAGCGTTGCCAGTCAGCTCACCAAGAAGATACCTGTGAAAGAAACAGCCACCTTTGAGCTTGGCGTGACTGCCTACAATCTCTTCAATCACGCCAACTTCGCTGTTCCCAATGGGAACGTGACCTCTGGCTCACGGGGACTAATCACCAGTACGGTGAGCTCACCCACGAGCATCTACGGCACCGGGCAAGGCGCAATTGTTTCCGGTCGCGTCCTGGTGCTGGTAGGGAAATTTGTCTTTTGAGTGCGCAGATTCCGATCACAGACACACGTGGAGATACTTCAATGAAGACGTTCCAGCGGTTTTCAGTTGTTCTATTGGTTGCTGCTCTGGTTTCCATACCGGCTTCGGGACAGCAGCGACGCCCAATAACACTTCAGGACCTTGTATCACTGAATCCATTTGCTGGCCAGGCCGGCGTGCTCGCGCCTGATGGAAAGCATTTTGCTGTGATTGAGAAGGGACAGATCGCGCTCCTGCCTGTTGGCGGCGGCGCGGCGGTCCCGGTGACTGGGACTTCGGGAGCGAAGTCGGAGGTGAACTGGTCACCGGACAGCACCAAGCTGGCCTTTATCAGTCAGGGACAGATATGGGTCGTGCCCGTTTCAGGTGGAGCGCCGGTCAAACTGACTGATGACCCGGCCGGTCCCGGCGATCCACGTGGCGCCTCCGATCATCTGCCTAAATGGAATCCGAACGGCAAATGGATTCTCTATGAATCCGGCCGCAGAGGATGGAACCAGATCTACGTCGTCAGCGAAGACGGAAAGGCCGAGCACCTGATCGCCTCAACTGAGATTTATACCGGCGGCGACGAAATTGCCGGCTCCGCGCCGGACCGGGGCGATGCAGTCTCATCGGATCGCTTCGCCCCCAATCCTGCCTGGTCGCCGGACGGAACCGAGATTTCCTACACCGAGCGGTCGCGCGAATCTTTCTCTGGCAAGCTCAATATCGTGACCTTCGACCAGAGTTCAGGAACACCGACGGGATCTCCGCGCACCCTCTACACTGCCAAGAATGATTCGGGCGGCGCTTGGGCTGTGAATACGGCCGCGTGGTCTCCCGACAGTCAGACACTCGCTGTTGTGCTGCAGGAGACCGGCTGGGATAAGGTCTTTCTGATTCCGGCCGCCGGAGGTAAGCCGAAGCAACTCACCACAGGCGAGTGGGAAGATGAAACGCCGGTGTATGCGCCCAACGGAAAGTGGGTCGCGATCGTCTCCAACCGCAATCCTCCCGAAGAGCGGCATATCTGGATCGTCCCTGTGGATGGCTCCGCGCCATGGCAGCTGACACATCTTGATGGAGTGGAGAACGATCCTCAGTGGTCACCAGACAGCAGCACAATTTATTTCGGGCGAGGAACGTCGCTGCGCACGCCGGTCACCTACGTCGCGTCCATCCGTGGCGAAAATGAAGCGCGGCCCTTACAGCCGTTGCAACCTTCGATTTTTGAGCAGGCCGGACTTCCCGCTCCGGAAATCGCCCATTTCAAAGGAAAGGACGGTCTGCCCCTCGCGGGAATTCTATTTCGCCCCTTAGGCTTCAGGGCTGGTGTTCGCTACCCTACGGTGATCTGGGCGCATGGCGGCCCCGAGGGCCAGGTGACGTTGAGTCTTTCTCCATGGTCTCTGTTTCTGGCTCAGCAAGGTTTTCTGGTATTCGAGCCGAATTTTCGAGGCAGCACAGGTTACGGAGAACGGTTCCGCAATCTGAATGTGAAGGACTCCGGGGGCGGAGAAATCGATGATATCGCCGCGGCTGTGCGTTACCTGGTCGAACAGGGATTCGCTGACCCCTCGCGTGTCGGCATCGGCGGCGGCAGCCATGGGGGGACTGTCGTTGCAAATGCCGTGACCAAGCTCCCGGATACCTTTGCCGCGGGGATCGAGATGTTTGGAGTGGTGGACCGCGCATTGTTCCTGCAATACACCAATCGCAATTCGAAGATCCGCTGGGAGACCAAGATGGGTGGAACTCCCGAGGAACAACCGGCGGTTTATCGGAAAGCCAATGTCCTTCCGGACGTCGACAGGATCAAGACGCCCTTGCTGATCATGCACGGCGAAGAAGATCCGCAGGTCCCACCGCAGGAGTCCGTAGAATTTGTCGCAGCCCTTAAGAAGGCAGGCAAAACCTATAACTACATCACCTACCCAAACGAAGGTCACGGCTTCCGAAGCCCCGAACACCGGCTTGACTCGATGCAGCACGAGCTTGCATTCCTGGAAAAATATCTACACCCTGCGTCCTGATAGGACCGGCTCGCGGTGCCGGCTTCATGCTCCTCCGAAGCTCGGCATTCCCAAACTGAACTTTCAGATCCAGCGCCGGACGATGGCGACACAAGCGCAGAAGATGGGGTCGGTAAGGACATCCAGGCGCACCTGCGGCACTCGCGGCCGGACACCACGGCCAATGAGTACATGCAGGAACTACCAGAGAGCGTGCAATAGATGGTCGGGTCGGTCTACTTGATGCTGACGAAAGGAGAGGAGAAAAAACCGCGTTTTGAAGATTTACCACAAAACGCCGCAAGCGCCTCCGAAGAAGCGTTTGTAAGTAATTGAAAACATGGTGGGCGCAGCAGGATTCGAAGCTACGACTTCCACTGTGTGAATCCGCCCACATCAGGTTTTAAACGGCTTACAACGCCGTGGAGACTGCCTTTCGCATATAACACCTCCTGGCCCTGGTCCTCGGATCAGGGTTACTTTTTCGGCTCATTTGCATAACGCGGCAGCCCCATACGCAGCCAGACTCTTCGTCGCGCCCTCGCGCCTAGTGGGAGGCGCGTCCTTTTCTTTTTAGCGGGCGCAGCAACCTTTATATTTTCAGAGATTGAGAAACAGATGTATTTCCCAGCAGCGTCTCGCGGATTGCTGAAATCAGGTCCGTGCTGATCCGGGACTTAATGACATAGGCGGAAGCCCCAGCAGCAAACGCTGCTGTAACAAATTCGGGATCTTCGTGGATAGTGAGAAATACGATCCTAGTTCGGCAATGGGCTTTCTGGAGCCGTTTGGCGGCTTCAAGTCCATTCAGAACGGGCATGGAAATATCGGTGACGAGTAAATCAGGATCCAGCTTCAGGACGCAATCGACGGCTTGACCGCCATTCTCTGCGGTGCCGATAACTTCGAACTCCCCGTCAAGTGTTTCGCGAACAATCGCGACCACGGACTGATGATCATCGGCGATCACCACTCGAGTCCTGTCCATGCTCATCCCTTCGCCCCTGGGCGAACGACCCAATTGCTCTGACAGCCTGATTGTTCACTTTGGTTGCCCGTCCGCTCCCGATCCAGGTGGAAAAGAGCCAAATGCTTTACACCTCAATCTCGTAGAGTGGCGCTCAACCGTCTCATTCCTGCTCAATCATCCCAGTTTCGCTTCAATGTAAACCCTTCATTGGATACCCCATTTTGCTCTTGCTATCACTGCAACTGAAGAGTGACTCGTCCTGCTTTCGCGACAGCGGCGGTCGAACGACGTATTGTTATTAGCTCCACACTCGCGGCTGACTCACTCGGAGAAGTCCACCGGGAGCTCATGAGTCGCATCGTTGTAGAGGATAGCGATCAAGGGAATGCCAGGCTCGGCTGTTGCGTCTGAGCGACGACCCGTGACCTCGCCGGCCACCCCGCTCGTATATTCGGCCACGACTTCGCCAAACGCATTGCGCTGGATGGCAACCTTCTGCCCAACTTTGACCTTGTCCTTCAGCTTGACCAGAAGCTCCACGAATCCGCCATGAGTTGCAAGGATAGTGTGGCCGCTGTTGCCGATGAAGGTGTCCGTGTCCCTACCGGTGCGGCCCATCTGACCGGAGATAATCCCGTGGTGCTTAAGCACATTCATTGTGCCTTCCACGAACAAGGAGATCATGTTGAGGTCTAGTATGCGCGAAGCGCCAATCTCGGGCGTGAGTGCCGGGATGCCCACATTGATGAATGCGTTCGCGAGCAGAGTGGGATAGGCGGCATTGTCGAAGATCTGGTCGATGGGAAAGAGCTCCGCCATCGCCCGTACCTCGGGCAGCTCCATCCGGGCAAGATTGAACGCTGTCACATCCATACCTGTGGTCCCGGTATGAAAATCGAGCGCGTAATCGGCGTTCGGTCTGAAGAGTCTGTTGAACAGTATCCCAGCGTGCCGGCTGGGCGCACTGGCCCCATTCTCATTCCCCGGCCATTCGCGATTGATGTCGATGAGGTCGATTCCTCTTCCTGAATTAGGCCATCTACGCGCCATGCCTTCCAGGGCCGGACGGGATACGTCAGGGACCGCCAGCACCGTACCCGACATCTGGGCCGGATCGAGCTTGCTCATGACGGTTTGTATCATGTGCACCGGACTGATCTCATCGCCGTGCACACCGCCGGTGAGAGCGATGCGCTTGCCCGGCTTCGTCCCCACGGCGACTATCACCGACACATACCAGTGCTGCCCCGTAGGCATTTGCACGCCCTCGAAATAGAACATGTGCTTCTTGCCACGTTCTAGATCGTTCACGTCAAGAGCGCTGATGACTTTCTTTCCCTGGATCACATCGCCGGTGTAGACCGTTCCTTGTGATGCACCCGGTGCCGGGGCAACAGACGGTGCTATCGTGTCCTGGGCATTCGCCGTGCCGGCACTGCTCGCGAAAGCAGCCGACGCGCCAACCAGGCCGATGGCTGCCATCATGAAGTCGCGGCGATCAAGGCCATCTTTTTGTTCGTTTGGCATGGCGAAGGCTCCTTCCGTTGTGTACGAGTCAGGGATCTGGTCCCTGCCTTTGCGAAGTCGTAGAACATAAGCTTGTGACGGATCGTCAGGATGTAAAGATTATTATGCTGCAAGAACTTTTTCACCAACCTGGTGTCAATACCAGGCTGCGATCTCAACCACCAAAAAGATCAGTAAGCATCAGACAATTCGGCTGCACACAGCCTGACGCACCAGATCAGCCATTGGCAATTGTGTGTTCTTCGCTCGTGAGTCGGTCAAGTGTCCTGCCATGAGTTCGCTCAACCCCAAGCGTTCGTCTAACTCCCGTACCAATAGACGGGATCGAACCGTCAACGCCGGCCTTTTCAGGGCTGTCTAGCAATGCAGCTAACTCGCCTGGAATCAGTGGCGGCTTTTGGCTTCCAGGAGGAAGTTGAGATAGTGAAGAACCAGCCCTATGAAAGCGAAGGCAGTCACGGAGATAAAGCAGACTCTTGCAGACGGCTCACACATTGTCCAAACAACCACGGCCACCGTAGCCCGCGACGGTGAGGGCAGGACCGTTCGCATCCAGAAACTCAGCGTAATGGGGCCTTGGAGAT
>DATAQX010000241.1:0-7832 GCA_036264455.1 Silvibacterium sp.
CCAATTGGGCGCTTCTTTACTGCTAAGCAATTCCACAATCTCGTTGAAACACGGACCATCCAGTGGAGAAAAGACGAAAACTCTCGTTTCTTGTTTCGGGCCCCATGCAATGATGTCGAATCTAAATGCCGCGTCAAGTCGCATTGACGTGGCAAATCCCGACGTTATTCCGTCATACCAGTCGCGTGCGATCGTCTCTTCGAAGACGAGCCGGGACGGAATTGGAAAAGATAACTGAGAGAGAATCATGATCGTCCTCTTAGTCTAAGGCCAAAAAATGGAATTGAAGATCTGGACGATAGCATTGGTAACGGGTTTTGGGAGCTCAACTGTAAAGTGACCTGGGCCTCCTGTCTTCGTCACTTTAAATGCACTCTCAACATTAGATTTCGCAGCGGTGCCACCCGGAAGCCTTGGATTCGGTTTTGCAGTTGTCGAAACTCCGTGAATCCCGATCTTCTCCTCCGCCTTTGCAGCATCTCCAGCAAGCTTGGCCAGTTGTGAAATCGCCGATGCGCTCAGAGATCGCCTCCTGGCCAAGGGACGGCCGCACGATCATACCTCGCTGCCACGGTCTGCTCCCCCGCACCCTGCTTTTTCTTGGCCGAGAATTTCCCTCAATCCGCTAAAATAGAAATAGAGACCAAAGAAGCCCGCCAACCCGGCGGGCTTTCTTATTTCTGCCCAGCATTTTCAGAGATGGCGTATCCAGTGCCCCGAGCCTCAAGTCGCCGCGACCAACAGGGAGTCGGCGACCCGGCACGATGCAGATCTGGACCGCAATATCGCTGAAAATGCCTAAAAGGAGACCCATGCCCGCTCGCGCCGCTGCCCTCTGCACTCGCCTGCTGTCTACCGGGAAGACCTGCGCTCAGCCCGCCCTTCGCGGAGAGCCCTTCTGCCGCTTTCACAACGACGCCCGCAGCCGCTGGCTCACCGAACACGACAATCGCACCTTCGCCCTCTCGGATGAGCTCGACGCCATGACCATCCCCCAGCTCCTCGAAACCCTCCTCCACAAGCTCTCTAACATTCGCAGCGTCGTCCGCACCTACCCCGAAGCCAAACTCGCCCTCATCGTCGCCATCGACCGCCTCGCCGGGATCACCTCCGAGGGATTCCAGATCACCCGCATCCCATCCACAGCCAGATCCCCTGCCAAATCAATGACCGGACCGCAACTCCAGCAGAATCAACTACCGCCCATACCCTCCACCCGCTCAATGATGTAGATACAGACCCAATGAAATCAATGATTTCCCGAACCTGCCACCTTATGAAAACCCAGCAGTATGAATGATTTAGATGGAGAAGCCTGTCAGACCCGGGGGGAGGGTACCCTCCCCTTTTTACGGAGCCGTCAGGGTGAACTTATCCTTTACCTCCAGCCCCAAAGGCTTTGCCGGAACGCCAGTTACCCGATACATGGTCGCGTCAGCGGTTTTCCCGTGAATCGCGAAGACAAGGTAGTGATAATTGGGAAAGGATTGATCCTGGAACAAGTCTTCAGGGCCACGAAATAGCACCCGATAAGGGGCGGCGCCGCCTCCGCCGGAAACAATGTAGCTGATCTGTCCGTCGTCGAAACGCTCGTAGTTGTGGATGTGGCCGTTGACCACAACCAGCTTTGCATGGACCTTGGGCGTTTCCGCAAGAATAAATTTCCGCAGCGATAGTTCTGCCGGATTTGGCACAGTCGCCAGCACCTGGCTCTGGATATCGGCGTAGAGCGGCATGTGCGAGAGGAAGAAAACGAAGTCAACGGACTTCGGCAGGTGCTCTAGCTGAGCTCCCAGCCATGCGCGCTGCTCTGAGCCTTCCGCGTAGGATTCGGTGCAGTTCAGGGTAATGAGATACACGTTGCCAATCTGCACCGAGTAATAGAGATATCCCTTAAGCTCAGGAAAGGTGGCGTTGAAGTTGTGCGTGCCCGCGTCCCACCCTCCCAGCACATCGTGGTTGCCAAGCGTTGGATACACACGCAGATGCAGTGCGCTCCACGCCGCCGTTTCATCGCGATAGATCTGCCAGTCCGCCGGATCGGCGCCATGAAACGGCAGATCGCCGGTCATGAAGACGGCGTCCGGTTTCTCCCGGGCGATCTCCTGAACCAGGAACTGGCGAATTCGTGGGCTTGTGTCCCTGTCGTTCGTGACGTCGGTAAACCGGGTATCCCCGTAGGCGACGATCCTGAGCCCCTGCCCCGCCGAGATGCCCGGCACAGTGAAGGTGGGCCCATCCACCGGCGGCTGAGGTGAACGTTGAGCGCTAGCCGCACCCACGGCGGCAAAGAACAAGAGCAGAAGACAACGGAAAAGAGCGCTCACTGCCAGGCTCCCCCCCCTACGAAATGAACGATTTCAAACTTGTCGCCGGAATGGATCGAGGTCTCGGCCCATGCAGTACGGGAGACGATGCTTCCGTTGTGTTCGATGGCAACGCGATCGCCTTTCAGATCGAGCGTGGCGACGAGATCGGCAAGCGTCGGCGAAGCGGAGAGATCTGCGAACTCGCGGGGCTGCCCGTTAATCGTGACCTGCATCAGTTGAATTTACCAGCAGGCCGCCCTCTTTGCTGATTATCGCAACAATCGCCAGAGTTCCCATCCTGCTGCGCCCGTTAGCACAAGCATGAGGTTGAAGACCATGGCGTAGGCCAGCCCGCGAAAGACGCCCATCGGGTTTTCCTGGTAAAAATCTTCGGTTGGAGCGATGCGCTCACTGCGGCGTACAACAATAGCCAGACTGGCAGAATTAAGAGACGCGCCGGCAGGGGTGACCATAACCGTGATCCTCCGTTGCCCACTGTATCGGCGGAAGGAATACGGCGCTTGAAATAGGTTTACCGATTCAGGATTCCTGTATCACATCGGGACAGTGAAGGAGCGGCTACCCGTTTTGGGACAACAGCGACGAGAAATGCCTCAGCCCAAATCCAGTTCGATCTCATCGATGTAACACCAGCCCCAGCTTTCTCCCGGCTCAAAGGACTGCATGATCGGATGTTTGACCGCGTGAAAATGCCCGGTGGCGTGCTTGTTTTTCGATGAGTCGCAGCAGCCCACGTGGCCACACTCAAGGCAAAGGCGTAGATGGACCCAGCGATCGCCCATCTTCAGACATTCTTCGCAGCCTGTAGGGGTGCGCGGAGTCACCTTGTGGACATGGTTCAGGTGTGTGCAGTTTTGCATGATCTCTCTCCATCAACATCTTCCACCTTAAAGCCTATTATGCGGGCAGTTTCGATGCGAGTACATCAACCATCTGGATCTTCGGCGGCTCTGTAAAGAGTTCCGGAGCCTTCGCCATCAATGCTGCGGCAACCTTGCCGGAAAGATGTGCCTGACGACCGGCCTCATCCGGAAATGCGTCGAAGATGCCAAAGGTAGATGTCCCGATGCGGATTCCAAACCAGGCGATGGTTGCCGGTTCGGCATCGACCAGGGGCAGGGCGCTGCGCAGGAACTTGGCGGCTTCCTCTTCTTTACCGGGCTTGGCCTGGAGCAGGACGAGTAACGCTAGATTGACCATAAATGAGAATCTCCCGATCACAATTCTAATAGCTGCACAATGATCCTCCGTTACTTGACTCTTGACAGGCGAAAAACTAGAGTCGGAAGGTAGGCGTTTCGACGCCCCCTCTCGAGGCTCAAAAGCTATATGCAACCCCATCCTTATACCTGGAATTACATCCCGATGCTGATGCAAATTGTGGTGGCGGTGGGTCTCGGTTGCAGTATGACCGCTGTGTCGTGGTTCATCGGACGCCACCGCAACCTCAAGAGCAAACTCGAAGCGTACGAGTGCGGAATCCCCGCAGAAGGCGACGCGCGCGGACGCTTCTCTGTCCGCTTCTACATGGTCGCAATGCTTTTCATCCTCTTCGATGTGGAAGCGGTTTTCCTGCTTCCCTGGGCAGTCATTTATCGTAAACTGCCGGCAATCACGGGCTCAACCATGTTTGGTTTTTGGGAGATGCTGATCTACCTCGGATTTGTCATGATCGGCTTTTTCTACATTTGGAAAAAAGGCATTCTGGACTGGGCATCGGACAAGGCCGATTTATAGGACACAATGGACGCCACAGCGCTTGGTAAAGACGCCGTTCTTCGAGCCCACGAGAAAAACAGGGCCATTGCTTCTCTTCTCTCTTCTTTTCCTGAATCTATTCTCGACGCAAAGTTCGACCGCAATGAACTGACGCTGACCATCGCCAGGGATCAGATTCGCGAGGTCTGCCGGACAGTGCAGGACGCTGGTTACAACTTTCTGGAAGACGTGACTTGCGTCGACTGGTATCCGAGCGAACCGCGCTTCCAGGTGACGTATCACATTCTTTCGCACAGTTTAAAGGAGCGCGTTAGGTTGGTGTCGCTTGTCGGCTCCATCGATCCCTCTATCGACAGCATCACGCCGGTATGGCCCTCGGCCAACTTCTATGAGCGCGAAGTGTGGGACTTGTTTGGGGTGCGCTTCCACGGGCATCCGAACCTGCGCCGCATTATGATGCCGGACGAATGGGAAGGCTACCCGCTGCGCAAGGACTATCCTGTGGAGGGCTACCGCTGATGACTGAATTTGTCGGCACTTCCACTCTGATCGCGCCTCGTCCTGAAGAGGGATCCAAAGATAACACGATGGTCCTGAATATGGGACCGCAGCACCCCTCGACGCATGGCGTGTTGCGCCTCGTGCTCGAAATAGACGGCGAGACGGTGCTCAAGGTCGTTCCCGACATCGGCTATCTGCACACCGGCATCGAGAAGACCTGCGAAGCGAAGTTTTACCAGCAGGTAGTTCCGATGACAGACCGCATCGACTACCTGAGCCCGCTGACCAACAACCTCTGCTACTGCCTGGCCGTCGAAAGGTTGCTGGAGATTGAAATCCCCAGCCGGGCGCAGTGGATTCGGGTCCTGCTGAATGAGCTCACCCGGCTCAATTCACACCTTGTCTGGCTGGGCACGCACGCCATGGACATTGGCGCGCTCACCGTCTTCCTTTACACCTTCCGCGAACGCGAAGAGATTCTCCGTATCTTCGAGCACGTCTCCGGCCAACGCATGATGACGTCGTACTTCCGCGTCGGCGGACTCGCGCTTGAGCCGCCCCTCGATCTCTTCGACCGAATCCAGAAGTTCCTCAATGTGCTGCCGGAAAAGATCGACGAATATCAGAACCTGCTTACCGGCAACCCTATCTGGATCGGCCGCCTTAAGGGCGTAGGGCATCTGAGCGCCGAGGACGCTATCGCGCTTGGCGTCACCGGGCCTCCGCTGCGCGCCTCGGGCGTCGATTGGGATCTCCGCCGCGACATGCCGTACTCCAGCTACGAGAAATTTCAGTTCAAAGTGCCTGTATCAAATGACTGCGACGTATGGGCTCGTTACATCGTGCGCCTTGAAGAGATGCGCGAATCGGTGAAGATATGCCAGCAGGCACTCGATGGAATGCCCGAAGGCGACATTAAGGCCGACGCGCCCAAGGTTGTGCTGCCCGACCGCGAAAAGATGAAGACCCAGATGGAGTCCCTCATCTACCACTTCAAGATCGTTACTGAAGGCTTCCCTGTTCCGGCCGGCGAAGTGTATCAGGCGGTCGAATCGCCGCGCGGCGAGATGGGCTACTATGTCGTGAGCGATGGTACTGCGAAACCCTATCGGGTTCACATGCGCAACCCCTCATTTGCCACACTGCAAGCGTTACAGACCATGTGCGAGGGGCGTTTGCTTGCCGATGTGGTTGCGGTGATCGGGTCAATCGATATTGTTTTGGGAGAGATTGACCGATGAGCGCCCTTGTCAGCAACTCGCAATGGCTGGAAACTGCAAAGGCGGAGTTCGCCGCGCGAACAGGCGCCGCACTGACCTTCTGGTCAGAGTTCCGCAAATCCATTTTAGAGCTGACTGGAAAAGAACCGGCAAGACACCTTATCGCTATCCATGCTTCAGACGACGAGCCCAATCTGATCTCACTCTCCGTTGGGCTTTTCGATCTGAAGCTTGCCTGCGATTCGTTGAGCAATATTGTCTTTTACGCATTTTCATCGGAATCACTCAAGAACCTGACGGCACGCAAGAGCGCGATTTTCTTTCACGGTCAATTGAACCTGGTCCGCGGAGCCTGGGGCGTAGTCGATAATCCGGGTATCGGCGTCCCCAGGATCTTCGCAGACGATCCTCAGACGGTCGAAAAATTTCCGCTCGCCGATCGCTTTGCGCAGTGGTGCATTGAGCAGTTGCTGGGCGGCTATAACAAAATTGCCGCCCTTGAAGAAGCGCAAATAGCGGCGGCCAGGGCCAGGACAGAGAGTGCCAGGAAAGGGGCAGGCGATGCCGACCATAACTCTGCAGAATAGAGTGTACGCGGAGCTGTGGATCTCATTTGCTTCGCTGATACGCTCCTATGTCGCGGCGCATGATCTGAGCAGGCCTGTCACCGAACATGCGCTGGTTGACGAAAGAGAGGCCGGGCATCTGACCTTGCGGGGCGATGGAAAAATCCTGGCGCTTGCATTTGAAGCAGCAACCGGAGCCGGAAGCTGGACCTTGTATGAGGACGATCCCGGAGTTGAGCGCGCGCTTGAACAGGGTAAGTTCAAAATTGGCGAAGACAGCCTGGTAGAGCTGAGCGATCGCCGGGGCAAACTGGAGCTGGAAGTAGCAGCTGAGGCATTTACCGCAAAGGTTTTTGACGAGGAATAAACGTTGGCCACGGAAAAGACAACGATATTTTCGCCCGAGCTTGCTGCGCGATTCGACGAGCTTGTGACACTCTATCCGCTGCGGCGATCGGCGCTCATTCCCATGCTGCTCTACGCCCAGGACGAAGTCGGCTACATCTCCGCCGCTGTGATCGCCGAGGTCGCCGCGCGCATCGGCATCCTGGAAAATGACGTGCTCAGCGTGCTCAGCTATTACTCCCTGCTGCGCACCAAACCCGCCGGTAAATTCAACGTCCAGGTCTGCACCAACATCTGCTGCATGCTGCGCGGCGGAAACGAGCTCTTCGAGCATTGCAGCAAGCGGCTTGGCATTGGCCACAAGGGCGTCACACCTGACGGTGTCTTTTCCCTCGAAGAAGTCGAATGCATCGGAGCCTGCAGCTGGGCCCCTGCCATCCAGATCAACTACGACTTCCACGAGAATTTAACGCCTGAGTCGATGGACAAGGTTCTGGAAGAATATCGGGAGAAAGCGGGAAAATAATGGCCTATCTCACAACCCATCCCGATTGCGTGCCCGTCGTCTCATACCGTTTCGGCAAGGGCGCCGTTTCGATCGACAAATATATCGAGCTCGACGGCTACAAAGCTGCGCGGAAGGCCATCGAGCTAGGGCCCGAAGGCATCATCAACGAGATGAAGGCTTCAGGTCTGCGCGGCCGCGGAGGCGCTGGATTCCCCACCGGCATGAAATGGTCTTTCGTGCCGAAGCAGTCTGAAAAACCCAAGTACATTCTCGTCAACGGCGATGAAAGCGAGCCCGGAACCTGCAAAGACCGCCTCATCTTCGAACATGATCCTCACGCTGTCATCGAAGGTGTCATCATCGCTGGCTTAGCGGTCGGCGCGAAGATGGGTTTCATCTATCTGCGCGGCGAATACCGCTACCTGCTCGAGATCATGGAGAAGGCCATCGACGAGGCATATGCCAAAGGGTTTCTCGGCAAGAACATCTTCGGTTCCGGCATCGACTTCGAAGTCATCTCGCACACCGGCGCCGGAGCGTATGAGGTGGGCGAAGAGTCCGCCCTCATGGAATCACTCGAAGGCAAGCGCGGCATCCCCCGCATCCGCCCACCGTTCCCTGCTGTCGTCGGCCTCTACGGTGG
>DATAQX010000279.1:0-7694 GCA_036264455.1 Silvibacterium sp.
GGGAAGAATCCTGCAATTTACATTCGCCTGCGCCATCTGCGGCAGAGCATTGTTCGCATGCCCCGCCTGCAGCCTGGTAGCGACACACGTCGTATGCATCATCGAGTTCCACTCGGGATTCTTCGAAAGCCGTTCGATCGCGGCCGAATCAGGCGTCGTCTGCACGATAGCCTTGAGGTCCGCTGCCTTCTCACCCGTCTCAAGCGTGCTCAGCCGTTCAAAATAAGCCCTGGTCACCGCATTAAGCTCGAACGGAAACGGGTGATGCTGCAACTGCGTCAGCGCATCGGCAAGATGATAGATCGCATTGTCCGGAACCGGCAGAGAACTGTGCCCGCCCGGATTCGTCACCGTAAGCTGATAGTCTCCGTAGAGCTTCTCCGTCGCATCCACGTCCATTGAGACCGGCTTGCTGTGCTCAAGATCCACGCCCCCACCATCGGGATTCAGCACATACGCTGCCTCCACCAGGTCGCGGTGGTTCTTGATCAACCAGTCGACGCCATTTGATTTGCCGCCCTCTTCATCCGCCGTCAGCGCCACAATCAGGTCCCGGTCCGGCTTGAATCCCTCCTGCTTCAGCCGGATCAGCGTCGTCACCAGGATGGCATCGCTCTCCTTCATATCCTGCGTGCCCCGCCCGTAATAAAATCCATCCTTCTCGATGAACTTGAAAGGGTCGGTAGTCCAGTCCTCCCGCCGCGCCTCCACTACATCCAGGTGCCCGATAAACAGGATGGGCTTCTCCCTGCCTGTTCCCCTGTACCGCACCACAAGATTCTCCTTCCGGTCATTCGGGCCGCCGAGATACATATCTTCCTTCGCGAAACCGGCATCGAGCAGTCGTTGCTGCATGGCCTTCGCCGCCGTCGTAACGTTGCCGACGGAATCCGTAGTGTTGATCTCAATGAGCTGCTCGAAGATGTCATGTGCAAGCTTGCGAGTCTGGTCATCGATCTCCGCTGTGGCTGTGCGTGGCGAGATCAGCAGCGAAATAAGCGCGAATGAAATAGCCAGAGACAGCACGGAAACAGACGGTACACGCCGAATAGCAAACTTCTTCATTGAGAACTACCCCTTCTTCTCTGTTGGGATCAGGTTGAAAACACACTATCAGATCGCCTCGGAATCCGGGCTATCTTCGAAGAAGATATATTCTTATCAATCCGATATGAAAGCCTTTCGCACGTCTTTCCTGCTCGCCTTTGCTGTGCTTCCTTTGGCCGCCGGCGCTCAAACCAAGCCTTCCATCTCCCTTGACGAGTTCATGAACGCCTCAGAGATCACCGATGCGCGCATTGCCGCCGACGGCTCTGCGGCCGTCGTAGCCGTATCCGCACCCGATTGGCAGCAGAACCGCTTCAACGAAAACCTCTGGCTCTGGAGCAGAAAGGATGGCAAACTCCTTCCGCTTACTCACTCCGGCCACGATTCCTCACCGGCATTCTCTCCCGATGGCCACTACATCGCATTTCTTTCCGACCGGACCGTCGCTGCGGACGACAACAAAGACGACAGCAAGGACGATGACAAGCAGACCAGCCGGGTGTGGATCATTCCCGTAACCGGTGGCGAGCCCTTCCCGCTTTACCGCGAAAAGCTAGACGCGCACGCCTTTGCCTGGTCTGCCGATGGCGCGAGCATAGATTTCTCTGCTGCTCAGCCGCTTTCCAAGGAACAGGAAGACGCCAACAAGGCGGAATGGAAGGACGTCATCCGCTGGCGGGAACAGGAGCGCAGCGACATTCTGATAGCCCTGCCGGTTGCGTCTGCAATTCACGAAAGCACGCAGACGCCCCCCGCGCATCCCGAGCAGAAGCCGCCGGATGACAAGCCCGTACTTCCACGGGATGCCCAGGTGCTCGCCCATAGCGCATTTGAGATCGATGAGATCGCGCCTTCGCTTGTGGGCGATCAGATCGCATTCGAGACCGGACCCATATCCCATCGCCTGGAGAATCCCGCCGACTCCGAACTCTTCCTCGTTCCCGCACACGGCGGCGAGACGAAGCAGCTTACCCACAACCTCGGGCTTGAGACCCATTTGACATGGGGCCCCGGCGCCAAACGCATCTACTTCGCCGTCCGTGGCGGCTCTGGTTCGATCGAGGGACCGTATCGCGATGTTCAGGGGCGCATTTATGTACTGGATCCGGCTTCCGGAGCTTTCACCCGCCTTGGTTCGGACTTCACCGGATCATGGGAAGACTTCACCGTCACCTCGGGCGACAAGGTCCTCGCCACCGGCCTCACCGGAACGGAGCAGCATCTATACCGCATCGATGGCCGGAAGTATGAGGCAATCGGCACTCAGCCCGGAAACTATGCACGGGTGAATGCGGCGCGCGATGGACAGGCGCTCATCTTCACGCATTCCACCATCAACGATCCCACGCAGGTCTTCTTTGCCGATGGTGCTGCGAACGTCACGGCCGCCAGGGCATTTACTTCCTTCAATCCGCTTTTTGCCGAACGTGCCCAGGTCGAATGGCAGCCTTATCAGTGGAAGTCTGCGGACGGCACCCCGGTGGAAGGTGTGCTCATATATCCGCCCGGCAAAAAGGGCGCGAAGAACCTTCGCATGCTCACGTTTATCCATGGCGGGCCAGAGGACGCAGATGGCAACCGCTTCGGGTCGGGCTGGTACGACTGGGCCACGCTGGCAGCTGCCAATGGCTGGCTGGTCTTCCGGCCGAACTATCGCGGCTCGACGGGATATGGGGACGACTTCATGCTCCTGATAACGCCGCACCTGGTCTCCGGTCCGGGTATCGACATTCTGTCGGGCGTGGACTCTCTGGTCAAAGACGGTATCGCCGATCCCAACCGGCTGGCCATCGGCGGATACAGCTATGGCGGCTACATGACCAACTGGCTCATCACCCAGACACCGCGCTTCAAAGCGGCCGTCACGGGCGCGGGAGCGGTCGAGCACGCGGCCAACTGGGGCAACGACGACCTGACCTGGGACGACGCGTGGTATCTCTCTGGAACGCCCTGGGAAAAGCCGGAGATATATCAGAGCGAGGCGGCGCTCTTCCAGCTGAACAAGGTCACGACGCCGACACACATCGTGGGAGGCAACGCCGATGTTCGTGTGAGCTACCTCGAGCAGGTTCTTCTCGAACGCGCACTTGAGAGACTCAACGTGCCCCATACGCTGTTGGTTTTCCCCGGCGAGAACCATCCGCTGGATAAAAATCCGTGGCACGGATATGTAAAGGTCCGCGAGGAGCTGAAGTGGCTCGATAAGTACGTTCCACAATAAACCCGACGATGCGACGGTGCCCCATTCAAAGCCCGCAGTTGGCTTTGAGTGGGGTAGTTCACACTCGCTGTCTATCTCGTGATTTTCTGCGCTCTGCGCGACGGTCCCCATTCAAAGCCCGTAGTTGGCTTTGAGTGGACTCGCTCAAGTAAGTGCGGCTTTGAAAGGGTACGGGTTCACTCTCGCGCCTAATCCATCCACATATGATTGACAATAACGATTCTATTCGATCAAATCGATATACATCGTAAGTGCGCTTAGCAAGATCCGAGGCCCCTACCTTTCGACTGCGAGCAGCCGGTTTTGAGGTTGCCGGCCTCTGTCCCTGCTGGCCCGAACGAGAAACGTCGATGGGATGAGGTCCGATTTGCGTGCTGAGTGCTCCGATCCTGAGCAGTTCGTGCAGTCAGACAGTTCCAGGGCGTCAATCCTTCACAATTTCAGCTCCGACGAGGACAAAAATGTCATTAGCCAGTCGCAGTTTGTCTGTAGCGATGTTATGCCTGGTGGGCTTCTTCTCCTTGTTGGCCGGAGCTCAGGAATCAGCGAGCTTGTCTGGAAGAGTCACCGATCCCGCCGGCGCGGCTGTGTCCGCGGCATCCGTGGTGGCGAACAATCTCGACACAGGTATCTCACGCACCGTTCTCACAAATCAGGCGGGACAATATGAACTGTTTGCGCTTCCCGTGGGACGTTACGAACTTCGCGCCAGGAAAGACGGCTTCGCCGAGAAGGTGCGTACGGGCATTCTGCTGGTGGTGGGCCAGGACGCGACTGCCGACCTGACCTTACAGGTTGGTGCAGTCCAGCAACAGGTGACAGTTGTTTCGAATGTTCCGGTCGTAAATGTGACGACGCAGGATATCTCTGGGCTTGTAGGCGAGCAGCAGGTTAGAAATCTTCCCTTGAACGGGCGCAGCTACGACCTGCTCCTCACTCTCAACCCTGGCATCGTAAATTTCACATCGCAAAAGACAGGCGGCCTTGGAGTATCGAACTCGACTACGGGCAACAACTTTGCCGTTTCGGGAAACCGTCCTCAGCAGAACCTGTTTCTGCTGAATGGCGTCGAGTTTACGGGCGCAGCCGAAAACAACATGCAGCCGGGTGGTCCGAGCCAGCAGTTACTGGGCGTGGAGGCGGTCCGGGAGTTCAATGTGCTGCGCGACTCGTATGGCGCCGAATACGGCAAGCGGCCCGGCGCACAGGTGATCATCGTCACGCAGTCAGGGACCAACCGGGTGCATGGTTCCGCTTATTGGTTCGTGCGCAACAACGCGCTCGATGCCCCCAACTATTTTGACCAGGGATCGGCTCCGCCTTTTCACCGCAATCAGTTCGGGGGTTCGCTGGGAGCACCTTTGAAGAGAGACAAGAGTTTTGTCTTTGCTAACTACGAAGGCTACCGCCAGAACCTGCACCAGACGTCAGTTGCATTCGTCCCCGACCTGGCCTCGCGGGCAGCCGCAGTCGAAAGCGTAAAACCGCTCCTCGACCTGTGGCCGACACCGCCCGCAAACGCTCCTGACTTCAATGGAATCGCGGAGGTCTTCAGCAGCCCGTTGCAGACCATACGAGAGGACTTTGGAACTGTCCGCTTCGACCAGAACTTCTCATCCAGAAACACGTTCTCCGCGGTTTACACCATCGATGACGGCGGGGACGTTACGCCAACCACCGCCAACCCTTACAGCACCGATGTCCTGACTCTGCGGGAGCAGGTTCTCAGCCTCGACCAGACGCATATTTTTTCGCCTTCTCTGCTCAACGTAGCTCGCTTCGGTTTCTCACGAGCTGGCTATTTCTTCACGGGAGAACCTACGCCGGGCACACCCGCAGTCAATGTTCCCGGCTTTCTCAACGGCCGTCCCGTAGGCGCTGTGGTCGTAGGCGGAAGCGCGGCTTCCAATCCGCAGGCGCAGGTTGGTCTCGCCGGAAGCAACAATGGAAGCAATCTGCCGATCGCGCGAAATCTATTCACCTATGAAGATCGCGTGACCTGGGCGCGCGGCAGGCACCAGTGGAGCTTCGGAGCCTGGTTCCAGCAATTCCAATCGAACGAAACCATCAACCTCAGCCAGTATGGACAGGCAACATTTGCCAGCCTCCAGACATTCCTTACCGGAACCACCAGCAGTTTCCTCTACAGCCCTGCGCCGACAGCGATGAACTGGCGATCGCTGTTTGGAGCAGCTTATGCGCAGGATGTGATCCGGATAGACCCGAAGCTGACCCTCAGCCTGGGATTTCGAGGCGAATTCTCAACCGGCTGGAATGAGGCCCACGGACGCGCCGCCAACTACACATTCACGGATGGAGTCATCTCCAGCCAGCCGCGTATTGGAAACAATGCCTTCACCACCAACAACGCGAAGTTTCTGCCTCAACCTCGCATCGGATTGGCCTGGAGCCCGATTCTCGACAAGACCGTTGTCCGCGCCGGCTTCGGAATGTACAACGAACTGCAGGACGCACTCGGGTATCGCATGGATCAGAACGCGCCCTTCAATCCAACCTACAGTATCGCTTCGTTGCCCGTGTCGAGCCTGCCCATTGATCCTCAGGCGTCCGCGCCGGCCAAGGCATTGCTTGTGCCCGGTGGAGTTCAGCCTGATCTGAAGATGCCGACTCTGATCTCCTACTCCCTGAGAGTCGAACAGGAGGTGACTCCCAATACCTCCTTGACCGTGGGCTTCATAGGGTCTCACGGATACCACCAACTCATTGGCATCGATGGCAATCAACCCATCCCGACGATTTGCCCGGCGTCGCCCTGTCCAGCCGCGTACCCGAGTAATTTCCCCGGAGCGCTGGCCAATGCGGCTGTCCCGGCAGGATCCTTCTACATTCCCGCTGGAACACCGAAGGCGAATCCAACACTGGCCAATACCTGGACCTGGTTTTCAAAAGGCAACAGCATTTACAACGCGCTGCAGGTCGACCTGAACCATCGTTTCAGCCACGGTCTGGCGTTACGTGGCGTCTATACCTGGTCAAAGGTACTCGACAACGGAGATTCAGTGAACGGAACGACGGCCGGTAATGCGCCGGGCCTGGTTTCCAATCCTTTCAATTTGCACGCTGACTGGGGTCCGGGCACCTTTGACGTGAGAAATATCGGAGTAATAAACGCCATTTATGAATTGCCCTTCGGGCGCGGCAGGGCCTTCGCCAATAACATGGGAGGGTTTGCCAATGCGTCCATAAGCGGATGGTCGGCAACAAGCATCGTCACTATCCAATCCGGATTTCCTTTGACTCCCCAACTCAGCTACAACCCGACGAATAATGGCGATACCCGCAATCCGGTAAGGCCATTTGTGAACCCGGAATTCCATGGATCCGTGATTAGCGGCAATCCATCGCAGTGGTTCAACCCCAACGCGTTTCTACAGCCCCCACCCAACAGCGGGTTCTACGGCAACCTCGGCAGAGATACCCTGAACGGCCCGGGGCTCGGCACCTGGGACTTTTCTGCAATCAAGGACACATCCCTTCACGAGGGTCTGACACTCCAGTTCCGGGCAGAGATTTTCAATCTGCTGAACCGGGCCAATTTCAACACGCCCAACCTCATCGTGTTCACACCCTCCGGACTTTCCGGGACGGCCGGAGCCATTACCAGCACGTCCACCACATCCCGGCAGGTCCAATTCGCGTTGAAACTTCTCTGGTAGCAGGTCGTGTCCACTCAGGGTGCCTGACTTTGCGCCAAGACCTTGACTGAGCGTAGAAGCCGCCACGTCCGCCGACGCATCGAGGACATAAGCGTGTGGACATCAGATGGAGCCGTTAATCGCCCGCCATCGCCAGCTTTTGGTCTTCTTCGGCCTGCTTGCGAAGCGACTGCTCAAATGCCGCAAGCTGGGCTTCGATGTCTCCTTCGATCTGTCTGCGCTTGATAATGTCCTCGCGATAGCGGCGGAGGAAATAGTCGATGGTCTCGACGCGGATGCGGATTGAGCCTGACGGCTTGTTCTCGTCAAGATCCTTGAACGAGAAATACGGCGTTCCCGATTGCTCGATGATCCCCTCGATGACTCCGTAGATCGGCGCATCGTGTCCGCACTTGAAGCTGGAGACTTCAAGCGCGACGAGATTCGGATGTCGGGCCGTAAACTTCGCCGCCCATACCTTGTGATTCGTGCTGGTAGAGTAGCGGGTCTTCCACACATCCGCGATATCGAGCGGGTGAGTGATGGCTCCGGCGCGCACTTCGTCACCGAAAAGTCGGTCGAGAAGGTCTTCGTCGAGCGGCAGCGTGCTCTGCGAGAAGACCGGGTAGCCCAGCTTCTGAAACTCTTCCATGATCTCGTGGTTCAGGCCGGGATCGTGGTGATAGACGCGGCCCAGCATCACGATCCCGATGCGGTCTTCACGCTCAAGCTGGTCGAGGGTTTCGCGGGCCTGGCGGCGGATGTCGGAT
>DATAQX010000370.1:0-5824 GCA_036264455.1 Silvibacterium sp.
AAGCTCCGGCTACAAACCCGTCGCAGCCCCGAAGTGAAGTCAGGCCGCGGCTATAGTGGCACTGCGCTTTTTTGTCTCTGCCATTAAAGACTCAAAGGCCCAGCCTTCACTGCGAACTTGGCGGCGCTGCCACCGCCGGAACCTGGCTTGCATCCTGAAGCAGCTCCCAGCGTTGCAGTGCAATCGGCACGTTGCCGTTGTTCCAGACAAAGTCGTTGAACTTCAGCGTGGAAAAGCTCGCGCCCTGCTTGAGCCGCGCATCGGACAGGAGCTGCATGATCTGCAGCTTGCCGATCTGGTAGGAGATGGCCTGCCCCGGCGTGCTCGAGAACATGGCAGCCTCGCCCAGCGCCGTCCTCCGATCCATCGGTACTGTCGTAGCCAGGTAATTCGCCCCTGCTCCAGCGTGAATTCCCCGAGGGCCAGCTTCACATCGACCTCAACGCGCAGCGCCCGCAGCCGCATGAAGTTATAAATAGTCGCCCGTGTGTGCGGATTATCGTCGAAGAACCCGGCCTGAAGCATCATTTCTTCGGCATAGAAGCCGATGCCTTCGTTGGCATTTGAGTCGTAGTAGTGCCGCCGGATCGGATCGGGGTTATGCCAGCCCAGGCAAAGCTGAAAGTAGTGTCCCGGCACGCCTTCATGCACCAGGATGGGCCGCGGATCGCGAGCCGTCGAAAGGTTGAAGTAACCCAGGTTTGGGCTCGGCTTGCGAATGTAGCTGGTCCCGTTTTCATTGAGACGCGAAGGCCCTGTCAAATCGTCCGTGACACCCATCCCCTCGAAGGGTTCGAGATAAGCCGGCAGCAGCAGGTTGCGATAATGCTTCATCCAATCCGGCACGCTGAGAATTTTCTGGTCGACGAGAAAAGCGCGCACCTTCTCCTCATCGGCCTTTTCCGCCGCGATCTGCGCGTCCGCGTTGGGAAAGATAGACGCCGGCGGTGCGCTTGCCAGCCTGGCCTCCTGATAGGCCTCAAACGCTACTGAGCGGCTCCACTCCTGCTGGCTCATGGCCAGCAGTTCCTCAGGCGAGTAGGACAGCAGCGCAACGTTGCGGAGGAAATAAATGTAGTTGTCACGCCCGATGGCCGTATCTTTGCGTGCATTCGGCAGCTTCTCCTGGAGCCATGCACGATACTCTGTGAGCGCGGTCATTGCTGCCGGAATGGCTCGTTGCAGCGCCTCGTTATTGGCGGCGCTGAACTGTGGCGCGAGTGCAGTCTTCATCCGCTCGGTTCGCTCCGGAACCTGATCCAGAGCAGCGATGGCCAGTTGCCCAAATGGCTGTCGCATGTCGGTTAGATTTTCCTGCGCTGCCTGGATCGTGGCTGGTATCTGCTTCACACGGGCGACAATCTCCTGCTGGCGCACTTCGGAAAACGGCGGAGGCTGCAGCAAAAGAATGACGACAGAGCCCACCGTCTGGTCCACGTAGAATTGCGGGTCCCGCTTCCAGTTCTGCTGAATCCCCAGCTCCCACCGCACCCGCGCCAGCGCTGAGCCGAGAAGGCGGTAATCCACCTTCTCGCGCACCGGAGCCTGCGCCGAGGGGGCAAGGCTCTTCCATCGCTGCTCAAAGACGCCAAGCTCCTGCAACCGCCGCGCGATCGTTTTCGCCGACCAGTCGACCGTCAACCCCACCGGCCGCTCGATGCGCGGGATGTCGTCACCCGTGAAGGGCTGCTCCTGGGCTCTCCATTGCCAGAAGCTTTCGCTGAGCTCGCCGAGACTGTCGGCGCGTGCCCAGAGGGTCGAGACGAACACGAGAGACAAAACAACCAGGCACCGTAGGACCTTCAAAAGGCGGCTCCAGCAATATGGGATTTTTCTGTGGAGAAGCCAGTGTATCCCGGCACTCGAAAAACCGGGTCCCCAAACTTTGGTTCTGGAGACCTCAATTTCTCCTTGCTGCATTACCCTCAAATATGATGCAATATTGATTCAGAAATGGAGAACGCCGCATGGCCGCCTCTTTAGCGCTGCCCAATGTTCCCGGATACAGATCAGAATCCGCCGCTGATCTCTCCGATCCGGCCACCCGCCGCCGTCTCAGCCCCGCGGCCGTCAAAGGCTTCCTCGGCATCATGGAAAAGTGGGATCTGCGCGACCCGGAAGCGCGGCAGCTTCTCGGCGGCATGTCTAGCGGCTCGTTTTATGCGCTGAAGAAAGACCCCAAAGGCCGCACCCTCGACCAGGACACGCTCACCCGTATCTCACTGCTGATCGGTATCTTCAAAGCGCTGAACATTCTCTATAGTCCGAAGCTCGCTGATGCCTGGATGACGCTGCCCAACACCAATCCCATCTTTCGCGGCCTCAGCCCCGTGGCCTACATCATCCAGCGCGGCCAGCCCGGCATGCTCAGTGTGCGGCAACTGCTCGACGCCCGCCGTGGAGGCCAATAGATCCAGGTCATGCCCCTTCCCCCGGCCCGCGCACTCCGTATTCCCGTCACACCGATTGATCTCGAGGATACGCACCGTCTCATCCCAGCGAAATACAGCCCGAGCGGCACCGTCCTTTCGCGGCTGACAGAGGACGCTCGCGCACTTGAAGACCTGCTTGAGCTGGACAGCGCAACCAACGACCGCCTGCTCGGCGAAGAAGGCCTGCTGCCCGGCATCGGCGTGCACGAGCTTGTCTATGGAGTCGACTACGCGCACATCGTCAACGCCGCCTTCACCCACGCCGCGCCCGAAGGCAGCCGCTTCAACTCCAGCCATCGCGGAGCGTGGTATGCCGGCCTCGAGCGCGAAACCTCGCTCGCCGAAGTCGCCTTCCACAAACAACGCCAGCTTGAAGAAGTGGGATGGCAGGAAGATGAGCTCGCCACCTTCGACGATTACCTCGCCGACTTCACCATGCCCACGCATGATCTCACCGCGGCGCGGCCGCAATTCCGAAAATACCTTCGGCCCAGCCCGATTCCCGAGTGTTACATCGAGCCGCAGTCGCTCGCCTCGGACCTGATGGCCCGGCAATCGAACGGCATCCTCTACCCAAGTGTCCGCCGCACGGGCGGGCGATGCCTAGCCTGCTTCCGCCCCGCGCTCGTCTACAACGTCCGCCGCGGGAAGCGCCTGCAATTCACTATCCGTTTCGCCGAACCCTTCAGCCCTAGGCACGCACGCGAAGTGCCCATCCCGAAAGAGTAGGCGTCTTTACTCGCCCTTGTATTTCTGGAACAACTCCGGAAACTGCTGCTTGAGCGCCGCAATCTTGGGCCGGTCGCAAACCAGGATATACGGATTTGCCGGGTTCTTCAGCGCATAATCCTGGTGGTAGTCCTCCGCCGCATAGAACCCCTGCAGTGGAACCACCTGGGTCACAATCGGGTTCGGAAACACATGGGCCGCATCCAGCTGCGCGATATACGCCGTAGCAATACGCTTCTGCTCGTCGTTCGCGAAAAAGATCACCGACCGGTATGACGTGCCCACGTCATTCCCCTGCCGATTCAGCTGCGTAGGATCGTGCGCCACTGAAAAGAAAATGCGCAGCAACTGCCCATACGTTATCTTCGACGGGTCATACACTACGCGCACGCTCTCCGCATGGCCGGTCGTCTCCGTGGTTACGTCTGAGTAGTGCGCCGTCGAGGCCGAGCCGCCCGAGTACCCCGCAGTCGTCTGCACCACGCCCTTCACACGCTCAAAAACCGCCTGCGTTCCCCAGAAGCACCCACCGGCAAACACCGCCGTCTCACGCGATGAAGACGCGGCCAGTGCGGCATCGCTCACCGCAGCCGGAATAGGCGCATTGCTCGCCGCCTGGCAGCTCAGCAGAGGCAACCCGGCAACCAGCAGCGCCGCTATTCTCTTGCCCGCTTTCATAATCGCTTGCAGCATTCAGAAGTCTCTCACGCCGTGCTGGAAACCGTCACCTGAGAAGAGCGCTTTACATGCCGGCGCTAGTCGCATCCCGTTGCGATCCCCACGCAAAAGTTTTTTTCGAAAGCCTGCTTGCTCGAAAGAAAGCCCGTCTGCAGGCGCTCATTGCTGTTGCGAGGAAGTTACTGCACGCCATATATGGGATATTTCGGAGCGGCCTGAAGTACGAGGGAACAAAGCTGTTTCCAAAGATCACGTTGTCCTAACCCGATCTCCCTCAGAGGTGCGCATCCTTCGGTACTGATCCACATCTGACCGCTTTTGCGGTCATAAGCCGGAGTGGATGAGTGCATTGATCTGTTGGCATCGATCCAGAACGACATCAAAGATGTTTCTATCTCGTGATAGCCGGATAGTTCGCTCAAGTGAACGAACCGTTTACACTACGCATACTGCATGTCAGCGCGAATCAATCTTGATTTGGACACCCTCCGTACGCTTTCTGTGGCCGAGGAACTTGGCAGCCTGGCACGGGCGGCGGAGCAGCTCGGACGCACTCCCTCCGCCATAAGTCTCCAAATGAAACGCCTTCAGGACGATCTTGGGACCGCTCTTTTTCGTAAACGCGGACGCAGTCTGGCGCTGACCGAAGCAGGTGTAGTAGCGCTCGACTATGCTCGCCGCATGCTTATGCTCCATGACGAATTCGTGGACATGATGCATGGGGCAAGCGTATCGGGCAGCATTCGCGTGGGGTGTGCACAGGATTTCGCGTCGGTACTACCTCCGATTTTGTCACACTTTTCTTCGCTCTATCCGCGCATGCAGATAGAGCTCCGGATCGAAGGCAATGCCGCTCTCGCTGATGCAGTCGAAGCATCGCAGATCGATCTGGCTATTGTCATTGGCCACGAAGATTGCGCTACAGCGCGGATCGTTGGCCACCTTGACTTAGTATGGATCGCCTCATCCAGCTTTGCTCCGGCACCAGACCAGCCGTTGCCCCTGGCGACGCTTGGGCCGCAGTGCACCTTCCGGAAGCGTGCCATCCAGCATCTGGAGACGAAGAAGATACCTTATCGCATCGCCGCCAGCAGTCCCAACCTGGAAGGTCTTTGGACTGCACTTTCCGGCAGGCTTGGCATCACAGCCCGTACCGGGTTGAATCTTCCTGAAGGACTTACTGCCGCTGGATCGCTCTATGGACTCCCTGTCCTCGGACAATTGCCAGTAACTCTCCATCGGAGGGTGCACTCTGACGGTGAAGCCATCGATCGCATGGCTGCGCTGCTTTCCCAGTCGCTTCAAGAAGTATTGCTGCGTCGCCCTGCAAGGGCGGACCACCAGGGCCGGCGCAATCGCGTCATTGATATCGCTGCCAATCACAGAGGAAAAACATAAGCCGCGCTTAAGGATGCGTTGAGAAGAATCAAATTGTGCGTGCCGTGGCCGATTGTTAGATTGGGCCCATGAAGATCCCATATGTTCCGCTTCTCGCCTTCCTGTTCATGGGCACGCTCACCGCTGCTGCACAATCCTCCTCCATCGCAGGTACGTGGGTTCTGACGGGGGCCGAAAAGTTGCTTGCGAACGGCACGCGCACGTCAGACTACGGGGAGAACCCTCATGGCCTTGTCATCTTTACTGCAGATGGCCATTACTCCGTCCAGATTTACCGCGCTAACCGGCTGAAGTTCTCCTCAGGAGACAAACTCAAAGGAACCCCGGACGAATACAAAGAGGCCTCACTCAGCACGAGCGTACACTTCGGAACGTACAGCGTGGATGCTGTTCAGCACACAATCACCTTTCATATCGACCGCTCTTCATTCCCGAACCAGGATGACACTGCCCAGGTTCGCCCCTACGAATTGAGCGGAGATCGACTCTCCTGGAAAGTGGCGCCGCGACCCGACGGCTCCGTTCCAATTACAGAACTTCGCCGCTTCCGATAGGCGCGATGTCGAAACCAACAGCCACGATCTCAG
>DATAQX010000500.1:0-2823 GCA_036264455.1 Silvibacterium sp.
GGCCGACCAGTTGAAGATCTTAATAGCCGAAGGCACCGCGACCAGCATGGTCAGTAGCGAGAAAACCAGCGCCGAGTAATTCGAAACACCCATGATGAACATGTGGTGCGCCCAGACGAAGAACCCGAAGACGGCGATGGCCACTGAAGAAAACGCCACGGCCGTGTATCCGAAGACCCGCTTGCGTGAGAAGGTGCTGATGACCTCGGAGATGACGCCCATACCCGGCAGGATCATGATGTACACGGCCGGGTGCGAGTAGAACCAGAAGAGATGCTGGAAAAGCAGCGGATCGCCGCCCTTGGCCGGATCGAAGACGCCGATTCCCATCGCGCGTTCCAGAATAACCAGGACCAATGTGATCGCCAGCACTGGTGTTCCCAGCACCATCAGGATCGACGCTGCATAGTGCGACCAGACAAACAGCGGCAGCCGGAACCAGGTCATGCCCGGGGCGCGCATGCGGTGCACGGTCACAATGAAATTGAGCCCGGTAAAGATAGAGCTGAACCCGGCGACGAAGATCGCCAGACCGGCCGTGATGACGTGCGTATTCAGGTAGTGCGTGCTGAGCGGAGTGGTAAATGTCCAGCCTGTATCAACACCGCCAAGCGTGAGCGCCGCCAGCACGAGAATGCCGCCCACGACGTACAGATACCAGCTGAGCAGGTTGATCTTCGGAAATGCGAGGTCCTTGGCTCCTACCATGATCGGAATCAGGAAATTTCCGATGGTTGCCGGCACCGAGGGTACCAGGAACAGGAACACCATGATGATGCCGTGCATGGTGAACATCTTGTTGTAGGTATCCGCCGCCATCAGATCGCTAGGCGGGGTCAGCAGTTCCAGCCGGATCATCCCCGCAAAGAAGCCGCCGATGAAGAAGAAAAAGGTAATCGAGATCAGGTATAGGATCGCGATACGCTTGTGGTCTCCCGTCAGCAGCCAGCTCTTCAGGCCATATTCTTCGTTCAGATAGGACCGCTTCGGCAAGCTTGCCGTCCGCTGGTCCGGAAGACTAACGATTGTGCTCATGGCTTCACCACCTCCGGCGTTGCTGGCGCCGTTCGCTGCACCTGATTTGGAATAGGGCTTTGCACCTGGCTCGTGTTCAGCGTTTGCTGAACGCGGTAGTTCGAATTGAGTTGTTTAATGTACTCCACCAGATCGATCAAGCCCTCTTCACTGATCTGGCCCTGATATGTCGGCATGATCGGCGCATAACCGGCCGTCATGTGCATCGTGGGATTCAGAATAGCGTCGCGCAGAAATGCTTCGTCGATAAGCGCATAAGATCCGCTGGCAAGCTGCACTCTTGAGTTGTACGCCCGGGCGAGATTGGGGCCGCGCGCCCCGGCATTTTCGGAGTGGCAGGCATTGCAGCCCAGGCTCGCAAACAACCGCTCGCCGTTTTGCGCCAGCGACATGCCACTCGTCGAGCCCATCGTCCACGCCTGGTAATCGTCCGGCGTCATCACGACAACTTCGCCGATCATCTGCGAGTGCAGGGTGCCGCAATACTGGGTGCAGAAGAGGTGATACGTGCCCGGCTGCGTAGGCGTGAACCAGACCGTCGTATACCGTCCAGGAATGACCTCGCGCTTCACACGAAATGCCGGAATGGAATAGCTGTGAAATACATCCTGCGAAATCATCGTGAGCTGCACCGCCCTGCCCACGGGAACGTGCAGCGAGTTGATTTCGTGCTGTCCCCCCGGATGCTCGGCCTTCCACATCCATTGTTTGCCTACGATATAGATATTCATGGCGTTGGGGGGCGGATTATAAATGCGGAAATACAGCAGCGCACCCCATACAAAGCAGATCATGAAGAGCGCCAGCGGAATAATGGTCCAGGTGGCTTCGAGCAACGTCGAGCCCTCGATCTGCGTGGCCTCCGGATTGCGATCCTTCCGGTACAGAATGGAGAAGCCGGCAACCAGCGCCATCACGATCGTTAGGCCCACCAGGGAAATCAGAACTAGAAAGAAATAAAGTGCGTCCGCAAAGGGAGCGATTCCCGACGCTTCGGGCGGAAAAACCGCGAAGTTCGTGAGCCAATTAATGAGAAATTGCCAAAGTACTGGACTTATAAAATGCATCGTTCCCTTTATCCGTTCGCGTTTTTCCCATCTTGCTTCAGGTCACGCCGGAACATGACCGTCATATAGCTGCCCAGACTGACAACTGTTATCAGCCCGCCCAACTGCACCACGCGAGCGATGATTAAACTGTGCCGATTCAACTTTGGATCGTACCGATAGCAGTAGGTCAGGATCGAATCTACTGGCGAACCGATCTTGCCCGCCGAAGCCTCGACCAGACCCAGCCGCAGATCGTTCGGGGGATACTCGACCCCGAGGTAATACTGTGAAAGCTTGCCGTCGGCAGTCAGAATCTCGATGGCGCTGGCATGGGCAAACTGGTTCATCTTGCCATCCGGTCCCGGCACGCGAACAAAGCCAAAACCAACCGCGTTCGCCAAGACATTGATGGCCGGCTGTTCGCCCGTTAAAAAATGCCAGCCGTTCGCTGTCTCCGGACGCCCATAACGCTTGAGGTAGAGCGCCTTCTCCTTCGCCGCCATCTCCGGTGTCTCGCTCGGATCGATGCTTACGAAGACAACATCGAAATCTTTGCCTGGCATGAACTTCACCATCTCCAGCGCGCTCACCAGCCCGTCGATCTCCTCCGGGCAGACGATCTTGCACTGGTAGTACACCAGCGATAAAACAACCGGACGTTTGCCGAAGTAATCGCCCAAGTGGACTGTCTTACCGGTTTCGTCGCGAAACTCGCCGTTCAGGGGAATCTGCGTGTTCA